>CALFHW010000083.1 GCA_937876695.1 uncultured bacterium | reverse complement strand
GATACATGAATAATTGGCTTTCGACTCAATTAGGCAAGCAGAATCCGTTAGCTGCACAAATGAGCATAGGTCTTCATAAAGTCTTACCTACTGCTATGTTTGCGTCAGAAAAAATCCAAGATCAACCAGGTGTGATGCTGGAGACTAGCTTAATCCACGCTATATCCCAAATGGAAAGCATGCTTTTTGCTTATGATTATGGACACTACACTAAAGGTTACGACGTCGTAGTAAGACTTTCTTGGCTTGCGTTAAAAGGCTTATGGGGAAGAAAAACGTCCAGTCTTTGGGATCTGGATAACGTGAGTATGCGGCTTACTATGGACAAAAACAGAAAAGTAATTGCATTTGAGACTTCGCTTGATTATTACTTGCCAAAACTGAACTTTCAACTAATTGAAGGGTATCTGTATGAAAATGATCTTGGCCATGAGCATCTGTCAACAAAGCAACGAGTTAAGATGGTGAATATTTTAACAGAAAACACTGAGTATAGAAGGCCAGAGGACTACTTCGAACACGCTGTTGAGTTAGCCAGGAAAAAGGTAATTATTACATCCACAATTGCCAACTGCGACGATGGACTCTATCTCCTACATAAGAAGGGATAACTTGCCACAGGATTGACCTGTGGAGTAAAATATATGATGTTCAAAGCAGTTGAGGGTATCAAAAAGAGCTACGATGGCGGGCAAAAAGGAATTTTGCTAGATATCGATGAGACACTGTCGCATACTCGGGTTAGATATTTCGAGATGTACGTCAAGGAGCTGGGAAACCCCGAACAGCTGACTTATGAGACTTTTGTAAAGAATTATGGTCACACATCCAGAGTTCCCTATTGGAAAACCCACCCCAAATTTGAGGAACTAAATGGAACAATCACTGTTAATGAATCAGTACATGCCAATGTCGAACTAATCTCAGGTGTAGACGACTACTTGCGTAGGCTAGGGCAGATAGTGCCGATTGCCGGTTATCTTACTGCTAGGCCCAATGTATTGCAGAATGTAACCGAGCAGTGGATTGCGAAACATGGCCTCCCTATGGCGCCCACAATTTTATGCCCTCGCTACGTCGGCAATAAGCACGCTTGGAAGGCAGAAATTCTAGATTATTTAGAGGATGAAGTATTGGGGATCGTTGATGATAACCAGGATCTTTTGCCTGAAATTAGCAATGGCTATAAAGGCACAATTTTTGTCTATGAATATGCAGGTCAGATAGATCGCCCAGAGCTGGATATTGTACCTTGCGCAGACTGGGAAAGCGTACTCAATGCTGTTGCACAAAGGGTTCCCAAACAAAGCTAAAGAGTAGTATATTGTAGAGATGAAAGTTATTGTAATCTCGGACACACATTTGGGCCGCCGCTTCAACCAGAAACGCTTTACTGGGTTATCTAATGCTTTTGCGGATAGCGACAGAGTGGTGTTAAATGGGGATTTCTGGGAGGGGACGGAATGGGGCTTCTCGGATTTCGTAAACTCACGCTGGGCTGGGCTTTTCCCTATTCTCAAGCAGAAGTCTGCTATCTACATACATGGTAATCATGACCCTAAGGAGCTTTGCGACGAACGCGTAGCTCTTTTTTCTGATCAACAAGGCGATCGCTACGAGCTAAAAATTGGCTCCAGTCGCTATCATTTTGAACACGGCCATATGTTGGTACCGCTGATTGAAGATAAGTTCCCCGCAATTTTTAAAGATAGTAAAGTAGCTCTAAATGTAGGGAAAGCAGTCGAGCAGGTAGGCTATATGACTTTACGCAAGGCCTACTCCAACTTGTTTAAGTCACAAAATAACATGATGAAGCGTTGGGGGGCATTGGCTCTACCTGACGATACGTATCTAGTTGCAGGACACACTCACCTGGCAGAAGTGGACCATAAAGCTAAGTATCTGAATTCTGGCTTTAACCGCGTGCGCAATCAGTACCTTAGTATCGATGAAAACGGCGTGCAAATGGTGAGTATGCGTTTTTAACTGAACTGCCTAAATACAAGCCTGAGACTGATGCCACCAGGCAAGTAGTTGCTGCCAGCTCCCACAGGGATACCCAATTTCACTATTTGCAAATAATGAGGGCGTTTTATCTTATCTTGCGTCAACGCTGCTACCTCGGCTGTAGTCAGCCCACCTGCATAGACATTTATCAGCATAAATGCAGGCTTATCGGTGAGTATTTTACTGCATGCTTCTAGAAGTGTAGGCAGATCCCTAGCGATCTTCCAAGACTTTGCGCCGCCGCCACGTCCATAGGCTGGTGGATCCATGATGATGGCGTCGTACTTTTGGCCTTTGCGCGCTTGCCTCTCTACGAACTCCAGAGAGTCCTCTTTAATAAAACGCGCATTAACCTTAGGTAAATCGCTATCGAGTATATTTTTCTGCGCCAGACCGATTGCTTGACCAGCTGAGTCTACATGTGTAACTTGCCCTCCCGCTGCTAGCACCGCCATACTAGCGCCACCGCTGTAGCCAAAGAGGTTGAGGACTTCGGCAGTTCGCCCTTCTTTGAGTGCGTCCTTAACTTGCCTCTCAATCCAGTCCCAGTTGACAGACTGCTCCGGAAATACCCCGGTGTGCTTGTAGTCCGAGAGCTTGATGTTGAATGTGTATTTCCCTTGGTAGCTAATCTTCCAGCTAGAATTCTCACTTAAACTTTTACGCATAAACTTCCAGTAGCGCTCTTGCTCGCTTACTACTACCTTGGCGTCAGCTGCCACCCAGAACTCGCGCATCTGCAGTAGTCTGCGCCAGCCTGCCTGCGGATCGGGTCTGCGCAAAATATATTTACCCCATCGCTCGAGTTTTTCTCCTTCGCCGGCATCGATCATCACGTAGTCATCCCAGTTTGTTGCCAGCTCGGTGGTGATAGGTAGTTTTACTGCTGGGGCATTTTGCCCAACTTTCTTCCCGGGTTTGGTTTTGTATCCAGTTCTGAATGGTTGATGCCCAGGTCCTCCACCGCGCGCGCCTGTAGTCGCACTTCTTCTTGCAGTCTGGTTCTTACCTCTAGCTCCGCCTTTTTTCTTATACATAGCGCGCCTCCTCTTTCTGTCCTGGCAATTGCCCGAGTTTACTTAGTTGTTCAAGTCTGTCAAAACCTTTCAATATTGACGGTAGTTCAGCGTCGTCCTCACCTCTAAGTTGTATTGTTTCTGGCTTGTTTGTCCATTTATACTCAACATGATCCTCTGGGTTTAACTTAACCTCAGTTTCAGGACTCTCGAATCTCGCTAAGTACACTAGTTCCAACGAATGCGACCCCTTGATTTCATTTATATATGTGAAAGAACTGACTAGCTCATCTACAATAATTTTCTGACCCAACTCTTCTATAACTTCACGCTTCAGTGCGTCCTCAGGCTGTTCACCGAAATCTACGTGTCCGCCTACTAGTTCAAACTTGCCAGGCAAAAACTTTTTTGTCAGGGCTCTTCTCGGGCTAAATAATTCAAACTGGTTACTTTGGCGGCGCCAGATAAAAGCGACTGCCGTGATCACCTGTTGGCCATTAGCTGGAATTTCGCTGTCATGTGAGCTAGACAAGGTGATTTTGTAATATAATTAGCTACTAAAACATCTAATTTTAACAGAAAAGCTGATATGTCGAGCTTAAAAGTAATAGGACACCTTAACCCAGATACCGATTCTACTTGCACACCAGTCGTATACGCTTGGTATCTAACTGAAATAAAAGGCCAAAATGCCCAGGCAGTTCTAGCAGGCGAGCCCAATAGAGAAGCTTTGTACTTGCTTGAAAGGTTTAATACAGCCAAACCTGAAATCATTAGTCAATTAAATGAAGGCGAGCAAATTGTGCTCATGGATACCAACAATGCCGAGGAGCTCGTTTCAGGATGGGATAAGGCTGAGATAATTGAGATTGTCGATCACCATAAACTATTTGGGAACATCTCCACCGAAAAACCAGTGAGTATTGTGATGAGCCCAGTTGCCTGTGTCGCTACTATTGTTTGGGAGATGATGGTCAGTTCTCTAGCAACTGGCAAGCTATCTGCGGATCACGCTGGTCTGCTACTGGGAAGTATCTTGTCAGATACGTTGAAATTCTCTAGTCCCACAACTACTCAAAGAGATAGAGATGCCGCGTCTGCCTTATCTGAAATTGCAGCCGTAAACGTCGATGAATTAGCAGAAAAAATGTTTGCCGCAAAGTCCGACCTGACAGGGATGAGCGCTCAGGATATCATCTTGATGGACAGTAAAGCTGCTGAATTTGCCGGCAAAAAGTTACGGGTTTCTGTGCTGGAGACGGTAAAGCCTGAGAACGCTTTGGCGATGAAGGATGAGCTTATCGCTGGGATCTCAAAGCTCAAATCTGAGCAGGGCCTAGCCCATTTGCCACTGTTTATTGTGGACATAATGTCTACTGCTTCCACAGTGATAATGGCAGACGAAGCTGATAAAGAACTGATAGGTAAGGCATTCGGAGTAGAAGTCTCTGTAGATACAGTCAGTCTGCCTGGAGTGGTGTCCCGAAAGAAGCAGATGCTGCCAAATCTAGAAAAAGCGCTTATAGATGCAAACTGAGTTCGAGGCGAAATTTACTGGTGTGGATATCATTGCGCTGCGTGCTAGGCTATCTAGCCTAGGCGCGCAGCTTCTCCAAAGCGAAACTCTCTATAAGCGAGCGGTGTTCAACCCGCCGCCAGCATTAGCCAAGAAGGGCTTTTACGGACGGGTCAGAGATGAAGGGAATAGAGTTACTATGAGCCTTAAAAGCACCGGCAAGGTCAGTACAATCGACCAGCAAAAGGAGATTGAACTCATAGTAACTAGCTTCGAATCTGCAGTAGATATGCTTGTAACCCTTGGCTTTGAGCAGAAAGCGTACCAGGAGACTAAACGTGAGAAGTGGCAGCTCGCTGGCGCGGAGATCTGTATAGATAGCTGGCCATTTCTGGAGAGCTTCGTAGAAATTGAAGGTAGTTCCGAACAGCAAGTTAAGTATATAGCCTCCCAACTAGGATTTGACTACTCCAGCGCAATCTTCGGCGCTGTTGACGTGCTATACGCAGCTAAATACGGTATTGACACCAAACAGATCAACATGGGGACCCCCAGAATAGTCTTTGGTATGCAAAATCCTTTCCTGAAGGACTAATATAAACAGTTGCATTTCCTAAAATAGGTGTTATAATATTATTAATCTGCGTTATGAGTTCGACACCTTCTAGACAGCACCAAGTTTTAGGTTCCTCTCACGAAAGTCCAAAAGCTTTATAACTCAGAGAGTTTAATATTTTTTGTTTTCTTACATGTCAAGTAAGTTATTCGTAGGTGGCCTAAGTTGGGGTACTACACAAGAGGCTTTGGCCGAATATTTTAGCCAAGTTGGTACAGTCGTTGAGGCTGTTGTCATCATGGACAAGTTCTCTGGAAGATCAAAGGGATTTGGTTTCGTAACCATGTCTTCTCCAGAAGAGGCTCAAGCTGCTATCGAGAAACTCGACGGTAGCGAATTCGACGGCCGTAACATCAAGGTTGCCGAGGCTATGCCACCAAAACCACGCGAGGATAGATAGTTTTCTACTAATTGCAATTTTAAGAGCTCCTGTAAAGGAGCTCTTTTTTTTTGTGGCCGATTTTTTATTATGTATGTAATAATATAAGATAATTCGTTTAAATCTATACTAAAACTACTTACAGATGAAAAACACCATCATCATAATTATCATTCTATTTTTACTCATTTGCGTGTGTGTCAGTATTATTTTAGGAGGACTAGCAATTTACACTATGAGCAGAGCCAGCACGAACCCGAACGATACAGACCAGACTATTTCGGATCAAAATAATTCTAATGGAGGGAATTCAAACCAAGGCGGTTCAGGGCCAGAACCGATTACTGGTGGAAACACTAGTTTAACCAAAGCACCACAGATTTATGCACCCGAGATTTTATTCCTTGACGAACTATACAAACAACTGCAAAAGACGAGTTGGGATGGTGAAGGGGCTCTGCCTGTAAAGCTCAGCAGCCTAGATCAGAATTTGTATGCAGAGATGCTGGATTATGAGAGCAAAAGGATCGAAAGACTTACTGTACCAGATTCATATCATAAGTTCTATCTGGATAGAGCAGAGGTCAACTATTTACAAGATCTACTAGTAAAGGCGCGCTCGGAGTATCTGGACTTCCTCAAACAAAAAGGAGTTAATCAGAAATACATCGACGAGTTTGACCGTAATGCCTTACCGAACGCCGATCGCCGGCTTCGCTACCGGGACGATATAGATCCTAACGCTCCTTCCAGCGGTGTCTTCACTTGGCCACTCGGCAAAGATTCTTCGCAAAGGGCTGGTGACTTTTATGCTTCAGATATCTACAACTACGCCAGGCAAATAGAAAATTCCGGTGTGCTGGGACCAAAACCTCAAGGCGGTGTAGAGCTGGAGACCTATTTGAAATCTGCGCGCGATATGGGCCTTCGTATGCTGGCGTTTCATGAGTTTACACATGTGCTACAAGTTGCTTATGGCACAGTAAATGCAGCACCCGCCGATAAGGGTAAGCCAAATGTGGCTTTATTACTCGACAAACCTCTTAGTGTTATTGACCAGAAATATTTCTTAGAGTGGGGGAGTACTGGTACAAACGCCATCAAGAACAACCAAGCCAGTGTGGAGAGGCAGGCAAACGGAGTTTCATTCTTGGCCATGGTCGATATCTATAAGCTAAACTCTCAGCAAGCAGACATACTCTGGGAGCATAGGTTTGGGAGGCTTACAACAGCTGCAGGTATATTTAATAGAGTGCTTCCGGGTTTAAACAAGAATTATCCGAAGTTGAGACTGGATGAGCTGGATGTGCTATTAAACCAGGCCATTGTGGAAGATACTGCGTTAACTGCCGAGCAGAAGGAGTTATTAAACATTATCAGAGCGAGATTCTCCAACTTCGGTGCAGATAACGGCTACTACAACACTATGATGCCAGCTGACGCCGGACAATTCTGGGATATGCTCAAGTAAGGACGCTTATTTCTAGCTCGCTTAGTTTTGTTCTTTGTAGGCGCTAAGGGCGGCTTTCAAGACTCTGGTGGCTTTCTCTAGCTTGCTGTCTTCTATTACATAGGCCAGACGTACGAACTGCGCGCCATCACTTGGATTCTCATAAAAACCGCTGCCAGGAGCTAGCATCACAGTAGATCCCTCAAAGCTAAAGCTCTCTAGTAGCCAAGTGGAGAATTTCCAGCTGTCAGCAACTGGCAGTTTCACGAACAGATAAAACGCACCTGATACCTCTGGCACTTCAACTCCTGGAATTGTTCTAAGTCCTGCCTCCAAAGTGTGCTTGCGTTGTAGATACATTCCATTTACTGTAGTTTTTAGAAAATCATTGAGTCCCGCTTCATATAAGCTTAATGCTCCTAATTGATCAACCACTCCAGCAGATAGCCTGGCTTGGCAGTATTTGTTTCCAGCGGCGATGGCCTCTTTATTTCTAGTGATAATTGCGCCGATTCTGGCTCCACAGGCAGAGAATTTCTTGGAAATAGAGTCCAGTACCATAATCCTAGATTGGAACTGGGCGAATTTTTCTAGGTTTAACAGACTTAGAAATTTCATGTCGCTAAATACGAAATCCTTGTATACTTCGTCCACAATTAACCAGAGATTATGTTTTTCAGCTAGGCCAGCTAACATCATCAACTCTTGCTCACTATAAATCTTGCCAGTTGGATTATCAGGGTTGGAGATCATAATGGCTTTGGTTTTGGCAGTAATATGCTGCTCAAAAACTTCGACGGAGGGCAATGCAAAACCGCTAGCAAAGTCTCTGGCAATCCCTTTAACTTTGATATTTAGCATCTGGGCGATAGTTTTGTAGTTAGCGTAAAAGGGCTCTGGCACTAGTAATTCATCTTCTTCATCCAGCGCGATTTGTAGTGATATGGAGACTGCCTCTGAGGCGCCGATGGTGATCAGTACGTCACTTCCATTCACATCTTGCCCGCCGTAATTGGCATAATCAGCGGCTACTGCATCCCTGAGTAGCGGCATGCCAGCAGAGGACTCATAACTGACTACATCGGGTCTGTCGTTGTCGATTCTATTCCAGAATGCCTTCGGAGTCTCGAAATCTGGTTGACCGATATTTAACCTAATAACTTCCACACCTCTGGCACTGGCAGCGTCAGCAAGCCCTGATAATGCGCGCATTGGTGAAGATGGTAAATCGGTTGCTCTTTGAGAAATATTCATGCTATGGATTGCTGATAATTATGCCACATAATAGCATAAATATCTGATATACAACTGTGAGTTAGTTCGGGTAAAATGAACTGTATGGAATTAGTTGAATTTAAGCCAGGCAGTTCGGGGCACCAGAATATAATCGAGTTAGTTTCAAGAATAAGCGAAACTGAACCTACATTGGTGTTTCGGCCCACTAGGGAGCTGCGGGAGGCTATCATAGTGGTTGCGGGCGAGAACGAATCTATCAAAGGATTTGTCTGCTTGTTGCCATTTAATCGTAAGTTTATTGAGCTGGGTACATTATTCGTAACCGAATCAGAGAGAGGTAAAGGGTTGGCAAAACAACTGGTTGAGAAGGCGATCGAGATAGCTCCGATAGATATCGTCACGCGCACCAATGTCTCCCCGCTCAAATCTTACCTGAAAAGGCTTGGTTTTAAACCTGTTATGATCAAGTCAAATCTGAGATTGACCGCCAGGTTCACTCTATCCAGAGCTAGTTCCCTCAAGAAGTTCAAGAAATTTCTGGATACGCTAAACCGCAATAGCTGCCTGTTTATTTTGCGCAAGCAGGCTGCGCAGTAACTCGCTGAGCTTTTGTAGATCTTCGTCCATAAAGGCAGTCACTGTGATGACATCTAAGGCCTTAGTTTGTTTTCGCATTTGTTTGGCGACAGCTTGAGCCTCAGCTTCAGAAACTGTATCTGACTTCGTCAGTAAGATCACCTCTGGGATTTGAGCGAGTTTGCTACTCATAGTTTCTAGCTCGGTGCGAATTTTCTGATAATCGTCCATGGGATCAGTGCTCTCCAAACTGATAAAGTGTGCGACTAATTCGCCCATCTCGGCGTGTGTCATGTACCTGTCCCCCAGGCCCTTGCCGCTGGCTGAGCCTTCGATTAGTCCAGGTAGGTCCATCAAAATCATATCGCCGCTAACACCCAGGTGAGGCTCTTTGGTGGTAAAAGGGTAATCAGCCACTCTCGCACGAGCGTTGGTAAGAGCGTTAAGCAGTGTACTTTTGCCAGCATTGGGAAACCCGATGAAGACCACATCTGCTTTCAAACGTAGCTCCAAGTAGCCGTCAAACTTTTCACCTTCTTTACCGGTGGTAATTTTGTGTAGGGTATGGATTTGGCCCGCTCTGAAGTTATAATTACCTAGTCCCCCTTTACCGCCACGGACAATGCGAAACTCCTGCCCAGGCTGATCGATACGCGCGACCTCTTGACCTTCTCGATCCAGAATTCTAGTTATGATTGGAACCATCAATACCATAGTCTCTCCTCTTTTGCCCTCTTTGCGCTCGCTACCGCCGCGTTCGCCATTTTGAGCTTCATATACTTCTTGCGGCGAGAACTTGCTCAGATCTTTCAGGCTGCTAGTACCTCGCAACACAATATCGCCACCGTTGCCGCCATCGCCGCCGCTGGGTTTACGATCTCTGCCGAAGTAAACTACGCCGTCAGCACCCTTACCGGCCACAAATTTTACTAAAACTTTATCAATTAACATGCTTGTTTATACCACAAAGACTGGTAAAATTGGCTAGATGGCAAAAAACTACCAATCAAAAAGTAAAAACACAGTAGACCTGGCAATAATGAAGCAGGCCACACAGATCTCTATGCAAATCATGAAAGAGCTGAGAGATGCCATAAAAGTGGGAGTTACAGGCGGGGATATAAATCGCCTGACGGGTGATTTATGCGTTAAATATGACGTTTTACCTGCGTTTAAGGGGGTTGCAGGACCCAAAGGCCCTTTCCCCGCAAACTTACGCCTTTGCGTAAATGATGAGGTCTTACACGCGCTTCCCCCAGATAAAAGAGAATTTCCCAGTGGGGATCTGATCA
>CALFHW010000082.1 GCA_937876695.1 uncultured bacterium | reverse complement strand
AAGTCGTAACAAGGTAGCCGTATCGGAAGGTGCGGCTGGATCACCTCCTTTTGAGATAATGGCAACGCATTGCCAGACGTCCGCACAAGTGACCTGCATTCAGAGAACGGTGGCCCGCAAGGGTGCCGTGTCCCGTAACAGCGGGGCCTTAGCTCAGCTGGGAGAGCACCTGCTTTGCAAGCAGGGGGTCGTCGGTTCGATCCCGACAGGCTCCACCATCTGGCGACGACACATTGGGTCTGTAGCTCAGGTGGTTAGAGCGCGCCCCTGATAAGGGCGAGGCCGGTGGTTCGAGTCCTCCCAGACCCACCACGATGTATCTCTGAATGACTGCGCACACACACTTTGAGATGCCCTGGCGTTGAGGCTGGGGCATGTTCTTTGAAAATCGGGAAGAAGAGTCAAACGAGCGTTTGAGACGCAAGTCTTGCAACGTGTCGAGGCTGAGGCGAGATGGCGAAAGCCATCTTTATCAAGTGATAAGTCGTACCGTTCGCTGGTATGCGTATCTCCCGAGGCAACTTGGGGTGATATGGTCAAGCGAATAAGCGCACACGGTGGATGCCTTGGCGGTCAGAGGCGATGAAGGACGTGGCAGCCTGCGAAAAGCGTCGGGGAGCTGGCAATAAGCTTTGATCCGGCGATGTCCGAATGGGGAAACCCACCCGCAAGGGTATTGCATGGTGAATACATAGCCATGCAAGGCGAACGCGGTGAACTGAAATATCTAAGTAACCGTAGGAAAAGAAATCAACCGAGATTCCGTAAGTAGCGACGAGCGAACGCGGACTAGCCCAAAAGTCGATCTTGTTCTAGCAAAACACTCTGGAAAGTGTGGCCATAGCGGGTGACAGCCCCGTATGCGAAAGGGCCTGATCGATGAAATTGAGTAGGGCGGGGCACGTGAAACCCTGTCTGAACATGGGGGGACCATCCTCCAAGGCTAAATACTCCTGACCGACCGATAGTGAACCAGTACCGTGAGGGAAAGGCGAAAAGAACCCCGGAGAGGGGAGTGAAATAGATCCTGAAACCGTGTGCGTACAAGCAGTAGGAGCCCGCAAGGGTGACTGCGTACCTTTTGTATAATGGGTCAGCGACTTACAGTTCGTGGCAAGCTTAACCGTATAGGGGAGGCGAAGGGAAACCGAGTCTGAATAGGGCGCATAGTCGCGGGCAGTAGACCCGAAACCGGGTGATCTAGTCATGCCCAGGGTGAAGGTGCCGTAACAGGTACTGGAGGCCCGAACCCACGTCTGTTGCAAAAGACGGGGATGAGGTGTGATTAGGAGTGAAAAGCTAATCGAACCCGGAGATAGCTGGTTCTCCTCGAAAGCTATTTAGGTAGCGCCTCATATGTATCCTCTTGGGGGTAGAGCACTGTTATGGCTAGGGGGTCATCGCGACTTACCAAACCATTGCAAACTCCGAATACCGAGACAGACTGTATGGGAGACACACGGCGGGTGCTAACGTCCGTCGTGAAAAGGGAAACAACCCAGACCCACAGCTAAGGTCCCAAATTTCTTGCTAAGTGGAAAACGATGTGGAAAGGCACAGACAGCCAGGAGGTTGGCTTAGAAGCAGCCACCCTTTAAAGAAAGCGTAATAGCTCACTGGTCGAGTCGGTCTGCGCGGAAGATTTAACGGGGCTAAGCGGTAAACCGAAGCTTGGGGTGCATAACTTTGTTATGCGCGGTAGAGGAGCGTTCCGTAAGCCGTTGAAGGTGGATTGAGAAGTCTGCTGGAGGTATCGGAAGTGCGAATGCTGACATGAGTAACGATAATGCGGGTGAAAAGCCCGCACGCCGAAAGCCCAAGGTTTCCTTGCGCAACGTTAATCGACGCAGGGTGAGTCGGCCCCTAAGGCGAGGCAGAAATGCGTAGTCGATGGGAAGCTGGTTAATATTCCAGCACCTCGCGTAAGTGCGATGGGAGGACGGAGAAGGTTAGGTGGGCCGGGCGTTGGTTGTCCCGGTGAGAGGACTGAGGTGGTGCCCTTAGGCAAATCCGGGGGCGCAACATTGAGGTCAAGGACGAGTCCAATAGGATTAAGTCACCGATATCACGCTTCCAGGAAAAGTCCCTAAGCTTCAGCTTACGCAGACCGTACCGTAAACCGACACAGGTGGGCAGGATGAGAATTCTCAGGCGCTTGAGAGAACTCGGGTGAAGGAACTAGGCAAAAT
>CALFHW010000081.1 GCA_937876695.1 uncultured bacterium | reverse complement strand
GATCAGCCTGTTATCCCCGGAGTACCTTTTATCCTTTGAGCGACGGCCCTTCCATGCAGAACCGCCGGATCACTTTAGCCTGCTTTCGCACCTGCTCGGCTTGTATGCCTCACAGTCAAGCACCCTTATACTAATACGCTCTACGTACGATTACCAACCGTACTGAGGGCACCTTTGCGAGCCTCCGTTACTTTTTAGGAGGCGACCACCCCAGTCAAACTACCCACCATGCACTGTCACCCGTCAGGGTTTAGATTCTAAATCAAAGAAGGTTGGTATTTCAACGACCGCTCCACACTACCTGGCGGCAATGCTTCAAAGCGTCCCAACTATTCTACACATCCGTAATTCAAAATCAATGCAAAGTTGTAGTGAAGGTTCACGGGGTCTTTCCGTCCCGTGGCGGGTAACCGGCATCTTCACCGATACTACAATTTCACCGGGCTCGTGGAGGAGACAGTGTTCAACTCATTAGACCATTCGTGCAGGTCGGAACTTACCCGACAAGGAATTTCGCTACCTTAGGACCGTTATAGTTACGGCCGCCGTTTACTGGGGCTTCAGTCAGGAGCTTTGCCTTGCGGCGAACACCCTTCCTTAACCTTCCAGCACCGGGCAGGTATCAGGCTCTATACGTCATCTTTCGATTTTGCAGGGCCCTGTGTTTTTGCTAAACAGTTGGTTGAACCATTTTACTGAGACCAGCCGAAGCTGGTACGCTTTATCCCGAAGTTACAGCGTCAATTTGCCTAGTTCCTTCTCCACGGCTCACCCGAGCGCCTTAGAATATTCATCTCGTCCACCTGTGTCGGATTACGGTACGGGTTGCTTCTGCCTAGCCTTAGAGGTTTTTCTCGGAGGTTTGATTAGGATCACTATCCATGCGGCCGAAGCTTTATGGTACTATCACGTTCGACATTCTCTGCGGATTTGCCTACAGAAAATATATCTACACGCTTTAACCTGGTATTCCGTAACCAGGCGGATCTTTCACTACCCCGTCACCCCATCGAAACAAAAGCAAGTGTTGGAATATTAACCAACTTTCCATCAGGTGCGCCTTTCGGCTTTCCCTAAGGACCCGACTAACCCTGATCTGATTAACATTGATCAGGAAACCTTGGACTTACGGCGAAGTAGTTTTTCACTACTTTTATCGCTACTTATACCTACATTTTCTTTTGAAATCGCTCCAGCATCCATCACCAGACACCTTCGCAGCAGATTTCAATGCTCCCCTACCGATTGTACAAGTACAATCTTAGAACTTCGGTTCGTAGTTTGATACCCGATCATTTTCCGTGCGGGACCTCTCGACCAGTGAGCTGTTACGCACTCTTTAAATGAATTGCTGCTTCCAAGCA
>CALFHW010000080.1 GCA_937876695.1 uncultured bacterium | reverse complement strand
TTTTTTTTTTTTTTTTAATGGAAAATGGGGACCTGTCTATTGCGAACGTATGGCAAAAGATAGGTAGCACGGTTGAAGTTTTTTTTTTTTTTTTTGATTTGGGTAAGGTAGGAGAGCCAACAAATATCAAATTTGCATCACCATCGGACTATGGGGGCAATGGCAGCTGAAGTAGTTAAGGCAAAAGCGCCGGTGGTTGAGGTTCCAGATATTCTTCCGGGCGGTCAGGCTACGGTTAAAATTCTTGATGGTGATTGCGTCTTTAAGGAGCAGAACTACCCAGCAGGCAAAGGGTTATGCTTTCAACAAATATGCGATCTAACCCAAGGGATTTTCGCCAAGTTAAGTGCAGAAGGTGACCACGCACAAACGGACATGGGTACAGGTTTCTCATTTGCTGCCAGTCAGCAACCCAATGAGCATGTAGTTGTATCCTTTGATATTCTTACTCTACTGCCAAATCCGTATTCTGATTTACAGGCTATCGCAGATACTGTGGCGCCTGGAGATTTAAGACTAAAGGCGGTTCTATCCGAGTTAGGAGTGTATGCACATATATGTAAATCTGGCGGGAGGCATCTATTGGGGAGGTACCTACCCATGATAGAAGGGCTTGGTTTTGGTAACAATGAAGAGCATTCAATTTTCTGGCCGGGAATTGTGATGGAGAATCTAGTAGGTAAGGGGCAAATGAATGGCCATAAATGGGCTGTAGGCCTTAAAGGTGACTACGAACAGGATATTATTACTAGAGCAAAACGCCAGGAGGAATTCTGCCAGTTACTAACTGATCTAAGAGATGTATATAAAGCATTATCAGAGATAGGTATTTGGCACAATGACTACAAACCAGCAAATTTAATGTTTGGGCATATGGGTCTTAGGCTTGTAGATCTTGGCGCCGCAACAATAGACCGCTTTCCTGAAGCAGGCCACTATTCTATCAGTCTAAATAACGCTGCCCCTGAAGATGCTTGGATTTACGCTATGTCTCATCACCTCTCCGATGTTATGGACTTCTATAATGATCCTGCTTCACATAGGCTTCAACATTTGCCACGGTCTCAATCCAAAAGTGAAGTTTTCCAGATTGCTATGACGCTCTGGCAATTGATATTTGATGATTTGAGCTCCCAAGAAGGAGTTACAAACCACCTTCGTGGCAACTTGCTAAACAAGAACGCAGACGGATCAGTTACAGTGACACCAATGTCATACTTCGATCCTATTAATTACGTTATGGTTTCCCCAGGATGTAATTCTGGCCCAGACGAAGTCGATTATTATGAGCCTAGGTTAAATATTCCGAGAGGCAAACAACGCAGCGGACTCGGAGGCTCTGATTGGGAAAAATTCTTAGAAGTATTACAAGCTGGCATAGCATTTGACCCAAACCAAAGGCAAAGAAATGTACTGGAGTTCCTTGAGCAGATGCTCGAGGTTTTTAGTCCTTTTCCAAACTCGATAGCAGCTGTAGCGGGAACTGTCAAAGTAAGATCTTAACGCAAATCGTACTTTTTGAGCATTTGTTTTTGGCCCTCAAGCTGGTACTTGAGCAGCTCGGCATAGATGCCGACGCGGCTAGCGAGCTCTGTAGGTGTGCCTTGATCTACGATCTTCTTGTCATCGAGAACCATGATTTGGTCGGAGTTTTGGATGGTAGAGAAGCGGTGGGCCACAATGAACACCAGCTTGCCCTTCATCAACTCAGATAACGCCTCCTGTACTTCGTGCTCAGATCTGGCGTCTAGGTTGCTGGTGGCCTCGTCTAGGAGCAAAATAGGGGCATTGCGTAGTATGGCTCGGGCAATTTGCAGACGCTGCTTTTGACCCCCTGAGAGACGCACGCCGCGCTCGCCGATTTCAGAATCTAAGCCTTGAGGTAGTTTGCTGACGAATTCCCAGGCATTGGCCTGTTTTAGGGCGGTTTCGATAGCTGCATCAGAAGGAGCTGTCTGGCCGACATCATCTATGAGACCATAAGTCACATTCTCGCGCACGCTGGAGGAAAATAGTTCGGTCTCCTGGAAAACCAAGGCGATCTTTTCACGAATCTGCCCCGCAGGTAGAGTAGAGTAGGGCTCGTCATTTAGAAATATCTCGCCACCGCTGAGTTCGTAGAATTTCAAAATGAGGTTGATTATGGTGCTTTTACCAGCGCCGCTTGGGCCCACCAGAGAGATCGTACTGGGACTCTCGAGCTTGAAACTGATGTGTTCGAGCACGGGTGTCTTGTCGTCGTAGCCGAAGGTGACGTCTTTGAACTCGATAGAGACTTTGCCGTCACCAAGTTTACCATTTGCAGTACTCTCAATAATTCCATCCTCCCCTGGGATCTCCTTAAGCTCTAACAGCTTCAAATACTCTTTGGCGCCACTCTCGGCCATCTGTGTCTGCCCAATTATGTAGCTCATACCAAACAGTGACTGACGCACGCGATCAATAAACTGAATCAATACTATAATGACTCCGATGCTGATAGCTCCTGTAAGGGCGTCGTTGATCACCAGCAGCATGGCGCCAAACAGAATCACAAATAAGAAAATCTCGCGGGTGAAATCGAAGACGTGGAAGATATTGCTTTGTTTGTGGTAGATCTTGTTGATTTCGCTCAGATTACTGGCGAGCAAACTAGACTCGAAGTCTTGCTGATTGAATCCTCGCACTAGCTTAATATTGCCAATTACTTCGGCGATTCTACCGCGTAGCTTGTCTTCGATCTTGTTCTTGATCTCTTCGCGTTTGCCCCAGAGAGCGCTAGAATAAGCGCTGAGACTGATGTAAATTGGGAATATCCCCAGCAATAACAGTGCAATCCACGGATTGAACGAGGCTACGACAACTAGGTTGACTACCACTCCAATCAGCATTGGGAAGATGAAGTTGCTGGCAGTGTTGGAGTAATGCTGGATAGTGACTACTCCTCTTGCCAGCTGATTTAGGATCTTTCCCGAAGTCTCGGTATCATAATAGCTCTGGGGGATGAGCATTGCTTTGCTAAAGAACTTCTCGGTCAGCAGCTTGCGGAGTCTGGCAGCTAGTAAGTCTCCGAGCCTTTGTGAGGTGGAGCTGATAAGCAGGTAACCGACAGAGGACAATGCGCTCAGTGCTAGCAGACCGATGATAACATCGCTGCCCGTAATGCTGCCTTGCCCTCCGAGTTTACCCACCTCGTCGATAATGGCTCCAAGCAGGAGAGGCGCAACAGCAGCTAGGCCGGCGTTTACTACCGTCAAAAGACCGATAAGTGCCATCAACCACCAGTAGGGTTTAGCCAGGGAGAAAATCCGAAAGATATTGCGCATGCGTTGATTTTAACTTTACCGCGAAAAAATAACAAATAGTTTTCGGGTAGTGTGATATAATCGATATATGAGTAGTTACGCAGAACAATCATCACCTAGCGACAGTGGGGTAGAACTGGATCTAGGACAGATTGCCTCAGAGTTAGGACAACTGACTGAGGTTTTACAGATTCCTTCTAACACCTATGAAGCCAAGGATTTTATGTATTCATTCGCAAAGCCCCACCAAGAGGACCAGGGTTTATTTGGCGATAGGAGAGGATCTGGGGTTTTGAGTGTGTTGAGTAAAACTAGGCTAATAGAGTTATATCAAAGGACTAGAGTAAAAGTAACCAGAGGAACAACAACTGATGGCAATCAATCTGAGTCTCAATCCAATCAAAACTCACCTCATGATAGCCTACTTGAAGGCTCATTTGTTAGCTGGTTGGGTGAACAATCAAGATCTATTGTCGAATTCCAAATTGCTAGTGATGACAAGTGGACAGATATTATTAAAGAGGGCTATGGCCCATCGGTAAAGGTGGTTTTGTGCCACTCATCGACACTTATGAGTATGGCAAACTGGGATGAAGAAGCAGGATTTAGGAGGGATTTGAAAATAGATATGGGTATTTGTGTGCCTGAGCATAGTGAAGAAGTCTATGTATTTTTAGACAAGATCCTAGAACAAATAACTCATGGTAATGCAAACAGTATGTTGGGTTTGCTACGCGGAAGATTGCAAAACGCAATTGGAGAGGCGGTATCAAATTGCGCACTATACGATCCAACCCTCACAGCTGAAGCTTTAAATGTCAGTTTTAAATTCCCCCCAAATGGGGAATTCCCTCCTGAGCTGCTTGATAAGGTCAGCCGCAATAAATAGCCTTATTCACACCTATGCCAGAAGACGACAAACAACCTCTGTATACCCGTGTAGAAATTCCGGGAACTTCCGGGGTAGGAGGGATGCTACTGCGGCCTTCAAATTCGAATGAACTGCCTGCGAAAATGTTCGTTAATTGGCCTAATCGAGTAGTAAAGAGTAATTCACCTGAAGATGTTAGTCGTCAGATGTTCGAAACTGCCCCCGAGAGTGACGAGATAGCCACTGGAGAGGCGCATCAACCATTCAAGCATATAAACGGTTCCCAAACGCAGTTGTTGGCTGTTCACTCTGACCAAGGTGTTAGTGGCAGGGTGGTCAAGACTCTTACAGAAGAGAATAAAGGTTTTACCGAATCGCAATATACAGAATTGACTAAAAGTCTAATAGGGTTGACTGGCGAAGAAGCACGAGCAAAAATCCAGGAGAATTTAAGCAGTTTAAAAGCGGAATTATTGGCGCGTAATGAAATCGAAGAAGTGAAGAGGCTAAATGTGGCTGCCCAAATAATCTCAGAGTCGCTAGTGATGAATGTTGTCAGCGAGAGATACGACCCAGTGGATGGCGCATTCCCTATAGCTGAGTTAGGGGGCCTATTTTTTGTTAAACGAAATGGATGGTATTTACCATGTATACTCGAGCAAAGGGTATCAGGCCGCTCGTCTCTAGACACGGCCAATCGGATATTTGAACAAACTGGTGGCTATGAAGCAGGTATGAATCGACGCAGGCTTTATCATATGGGCAATTTGTTGCTTGCCTGGGCAAATAATTGCGGAATGCTGGAGCGCGACGTTATAAATGGGGATACTAAACCTGACCATGTTTTGGTGGACTATTCTGATGGCTCTGATGAACCAATTGTGAAGACCATCGACTTCGGACTTTCAAGAATTTTAACAGCTGAAGAGTATCCGGTTAATATATGGGAAACTCACGGTTTAACTAAAATATATGCATCAGCAGATAGACTAATTGATCGAGAGGTATCCCAGCTGGACGATATCTATGCACTTTCCTTAAGTCTAATCCATGTCCTTATGGGAAGGCGCATTGAAAATCCTGAGTACGCAATCTTTTCCAATGAAGAGCCAAATACAGTAGTTGGGCTAAATAATTTATTTGTTAATGAGCTGACTGAAAGATGGGGATTGTCTTTGTTACGTGCAAAAGCGGTCAAAGACCTACTTGAAAAAGGCTTGGCTCCTGTGGGACCTGAGAAATTTCGGTTTGATTCTGCGGCGTTGATCCCAGGTCTTATCGGGGCACTTATGCTAGCGTCTTCATATGAGCAGGCGCTGAGCACGGAAGATGGTGAAATAATGGAGACATACGGTGTACCTGAGGCGGAGTTTTTCTATTGGTTAACATGCCTAGCTAGCGGTAAGTCAGAGGGGATGGAAGTTGAGAACGATGAATTTGTGGTAGATGAGCTTAAAAAGCGTCTCGATGACAGTGAACAAAGCGAACACTTCATGACATTACAATTATTAGATTCATTTTATGCAACGATAGTTGAGCAAATTGAAGAGAGTGCCCCCGAGTCTCCAATGGGTATGGACTTTAAGAAAGTAATAGCAAATTTATCTTATGCTGCGGGTTACTCTAAGAAAGCCAAAAGTGATGAATATGAATTAGCTAAGTCATTGGTTGAGAGGGCTAAAAACAATGGTCGAGTACCATACTACGTAAGTAAATCATACCCAAACGCCTCGTCGCCATCCAAAATTGACACTGGAGAAATCGACTTTGATACCAATCGTGTTGAGTACTCGGGAGGCACCGATGCTACACCTACAAGCGAGCCTTTTAGTTTTACTACCGAGTAAATAACCTTACGGTTCTATGTTCCTACTTTCCAACTTTTTCAGTTGGCGGCAGCTTGAATAAAAAGTCGACTACGATTCTAGCTAGTCCAATTACTTCGATGAAGTTGCCGATGAAGATAATCCGCACTAGCCATTCGTCTAGGTAGGATAGCCATCCGAGTCCTACTGCGATTAGGAAGATGATGTCGAAGAAGACGATGATGTAAACAACTCCCAGTAGCGCCATGGACCATCGGCGGCGGAATTGCAGGAATTCCGCCCGTTCTTGGTATTTAAGCTCGATGAAATCCTCGCTCATTTCGCTGAGTGAGAGTAGCTGCTCTTCCAGGGAAACAGCTTCGTCAAGCGGGGAGGGGGTTGGCGTAGCAGTGGTGTCTGTTGTAGGGGTGGCACTCGTGTCTGCTTGCTTAGTTACAGCCTGCTCAGTTGCAGCCGGTTTAGCTATTGTCTCAGTGGGTTTCTCCGCCATTATTCCTCCAATTTCTCACTTAAATTATATTTCCGCCATTGGTGGGGGTTCTCGAGCCTAAATATCTCAAAGCGTTCCTTCATCATTTCCACTGGTACTGCGAATATCTGAGCGTAGTAGCGGTAAAGCTTTTCACCCTTTGGTAGCATGGTCGAGAGGTGCAACCTGGAAATTAGCTCGTCATCAGGAATTAAGAGGTAATAGGGGAATTGGTCGTCTACGTCAGACGCAAACTCGTCTTTGTCGTTCTCTTCAGCATCCTCGAAACTCCTGCCGATCGCTTTAGCTGCCTCACAGCGCATTTGCAGCACTGCGTCTGGCTCGGTGATGGCTGTATCATCTACGCCCAACTTCCTAGCTAGATCAATAACAGCCACCGGCGCGGTCTGTGAATGCTCGGCCAACAGGTCAGTGGCGATTTTCTTAGCGTTCCTCATATCTAATTTTACACCAAGATTGTTAGGCGATGTAATATTTGTCACAGGAGGGTGTTGTATTCTACAATGCGTTGTCATGGTAGATAATTTGCAGGAACTGATTGCACAACTCAAATCTGGGAAGCTCAAATTGAGGGAACTGGAGGCGGTTTTGGATGCGGGCAATGCGGCGCTGGTTAGATCCGCTTTCCTTGAAAGCCAACTGGGCTTGAGTTTGGACGGGGTTAAGTCGCACAGTTTAAATGCACAATCACTGCACAATAAGAATATAGAGAATCTCATTGGTAGCGTAGAAATCCCTGTGGGAGTGGCGGGTCCGGTGCAGATCAATTCGGTGGCTAGAGGTGGAAGCTTTGCACATTTTGTGCCTTTAGCTACAACCGAAGGTGCGCTGGTAGCCTCGGTCTCGCGCGGTATGAAAGCGTTAAGCCTAGCAGGAGGAGCAGACGTCACTGTGGAGTACCTGGGAATGACCAGAGCGCCGCTATTTAGAGCTGTAAGCCACATCCAGGCGAAGAAGCTTGTCAGCTGGGTAGAAGCAAATTTCACGAAGCTGGCAGTAGCTGCTGCTGCAACTAGTTCGCATTTACGCTTACTAAAAATACAGCCATATGTGTTGGCACGAGACGTCTGGCTGCGCTTGAGCTTCGATACTCAAGATGCAATGGGCATGAACATGGCTTCTAAGGCTAGTCAAGCTGTTTGTGACGTCATCCTAGCAGAGTGGGGTAAAGTTACAACTGCAGATGGCAAGGGCAATAACAATATAGAGTTGGTCGCGCTCTCGGGAAATCTCTGTGTCGATAAGAAGCCTTCGCAACTAGGATTAGTCGAAGGTAGAGGCTATAGGGCGGTGGCAGAGATCATTATGGATGAGGCATTGGTAACTGCACAACTTAAGGCTCTGCCTGCCCAAATTGCAAAAGTTAACGAACTAAAAGTCTGGCGCGCCGGCGCTTTGGCAGGGACCACGGCCTACAACGCTCAGGTGGGCAACGTGATCGCAGCCGTTTTTGCCGCCACCGGACAGGATTTGGCGCACGTTTCAGACGCTGTCCAAGCTTCTACAATGATCGAATACAGCGAGGGACAGCTCTACGCAGCTATTGATATGTCAAACCTGCCTCTAGGTAGCGTGGGCGGAGGTACTTCAATTGCCAAACAATCAGAACTGTTGAAACTAGCAGTCGCGGGGATAGAGAGTGATAAATCTGAAAGCGAAGCGTTTAGTGATGGTAACAGCAAAGATGGGTCGACAAAGGATGTCATCAGGCCCGCGGCAATACTGGCCGAAGTGATTGCGACTGCAAGTCTAGCGGGAGAATTGAGTTTGCATGCTGCACTGGCAAGCGGATCTCTTGTTGGAGCTCATCAAGCGTTGGGTAAAGGTAAAAATTAGTTATAATTGGCAACTATGAAAATTAAGGGT
>CALFHW010000079.1 GCA_937876695.1 uncultured bacterium | reverse complement strand
CGTTCGCCGCCCCCACTGTGGCGGGGCGACTGGAAACCGGGAACAACTGGGCCCGACAGGAGTCGAACCAGAGACCTCGTCATTATCAGTGACGCGCTCTAACCAACTGAGCTATACGCCCGCATTTCGTTTTTAACGATATTCAGGTCATTCTACTGGACAATAAATTTTCTTCATAGGCATCCACTTTTAGTGGAAACTGTCCGCCAAAGGCGGGTCAACCTATGGTTGAAGCTATACGCCCGCATTTCGTTTTTTAACTTATTAACGCTCACTCTTCGATTTACGGTTACTATAATTAAATAAATTTACAACCAATCATAGTGTTCGCTATGTGTTTTTAGCGGATGGGTTATTTAAACTAAAATGTGCGACATTATTCTAACAAAAACGGCCAGGGTTGGAAACCCCAGCCGTATTGACAGCTTATATTGTAGTAGGAGCGGAGGCCTCTTATTGTTTTGTACATCATGTTATAAGAACATGATTTCGACCAAGGTGCTATGAACCATTACGATTCATAGAATTATCTCCTTAGAAAGGAGGTGATCCATCCACAGCTTCCGCTACGGATGCCTTGTTACGACTTCACCCCTATTATCGATCCTACCTTCGTCCGACTAATGTCAGCCTTCTGGTATTACCGACTCTCTTGGTGTGACGGGCGGTGTGTACAAAGCCCGAGAACGTATTCAACGCCGCGTGGCTGATCGGCGTTTACTAGCGATTCCGGCTTCATGAAGTCGAGTTGCAGACTTCAATCCGAACTGAGACGAGGTTTGATGAGATTGGCTTCGTCTTGCGACTTTGCGACTCATTGTCCTCGCCATTGTAGCACGTGTGTAGCCCAAGGCGTAAGGGCCATGCTGATTTGACGTCATCCCCACCTTCCTCCCAGTTAACCTGGGCAGTTCCGTGTGTGAATATAACACACAGTGAGGGTTGCGCTCGTTAAAGGACTTAACCCGACATCTCACGACACGAGCTGACGACAACCATGCAGCACCTGTGTTCTAGCTCCCTTGCGGGCACCCCCAACTTTCGCCGGGGTTCTAGACATGTCAAGCCTTGGTAAGGTTTATCGCTTATCGTCGAATTAAACCACATGCTCCACCGCTTGTGCGGGCTCCCGTCAATTCCTTTGAGTTTTAGCCTTGCGGCCGTACTTCCCAGGTGGGGTACTTAAGGCGTTAGCTTCGATAACCAGCACTGGGAGGGTCGAAACTCCCAATACTTAGTACCCATCGTTTAGGGCGTGGACTACTGGGGTATCTAATCCCATTCGCTCCCCACGCTTTCGTCTGTGAGCGTCAGAAATGTCCTAGTAAGCTGCCTTCGCTTTTGGTGTTCTTGCCGATATTAACGCATTTTACTACTACACCGGCAATTCCGCTTACCTCTTCCATTCTCTAGCTTTAAAGTATTCTTGGCAGCCTTCGGGTTGAGCCCGAAGATTTAACCAAGAACTGATAAAGCCGCCTAGAGACGCTTTACACCCAGTTATTCCGGATAACGCTTGCCACTCTCGTATTACCGCTGCTGCTGGCACGAGATTAGCAGTGGCTTATTCCTTCGGTACCGTCACGGATTCGTCCCGAAGAAAAGCAGTTTACACCCCGAAGGGGTTCATCCTGCACGCGGCATTGCTCCGTCAGCCTTGCGGCCATTGCGGAAGATTCTTGACTGCAGCCACCCGTAGGTGTCTGGGCCGTGTCTCAGTCCCAGTGAGGCGGGCCGTGCTCTCACACCCGCTACCCGTCGTAGCCTTGGTAGTCTCTTACACTACCAACTAGCTGATAGGCCATAGGCTCCTCTCCGACTGCCTGAGCTTTACTCAATATTACATATGTATTACTGAGACCATCGGGTATTATTCAGCCTTTCGGCTAATTATGCCCGTGTCGGAGGTAGATTACCAATGTGTTACGCACCCGTTTGCCTTGATCCGTTAGTAACCGAAGCCACTAAAAAATCAATCGACTTGCATGCCTTAGACATGCCGCCAGCGTTCATCCTGAGCCAGGATCAAACTCTCATTTATAGATGTAATTGTTTTTTATACAAGCTAACTACAACAACGCTTGTTAAAGGAATTTAAGGGGCCTGCATTGTCTAAATTTATAAAAAACTTAGAAAATGTGCTCCTACTACTATACAAACTGTCAAAGTTCTTTTT
>CALFHW010000078.1 GCA_937876695.1 uncultured bacterium | reverse complement strand
GTCGTCAGCTCGTGCCGTGAGGTGTTGGGTTAAGTCCCGCAACGAGCGCAACCCTCGTCCTTAGTTGCCAGCAAGTAATGTTGGGCACTCTAAGGAGACTGCCTACGCAAGTAGTGAGGAAGGTGGGGATGATGTCAAGTCCGCATGGCCCTTACGCCTAGGGCCACACACGTGCTACAATGGTCACTACAAAGGGTTGCAATGCCGCAAGGTGGAGCCAATCCCTAAAAAGTGATCTCAGTTCGGATTGGAGTCTGCAACTCGACTCCATGAAGCTGGAATTGCTAGTAATCGCGCATCAGCACGGCGCGGTGAATACGTTCCCGGGCCTTGTACACACCGCCCGTCAAGCCATGGAAGTTGGGGGTACCCGAAGTCGCCTTTAAAAAGCGCCGAAGGTAAAACCAGTGACTGGGGCTAAGTCGTAACAAGGTAGCCGTACCGGAAGGTGCGGCTGGATTACCTCCTTTCTAAAGAGAAAATTTTCAAGTACACTTGGTTTTGACTCTCAATTACACACTAAAATTTTTAATCAAATCTCTCGGCTTATCTAAGCCGGGAGTTTTTTGATACTAAAGCAGTTCAATAGGATTTCTTGTGTTTTCTAAAATTTTAGATATTAAAATTTGATAATACTTGGGCCTATAGCTCAGTTGGTTAGAGCGCACGCCTGATAAGCGTGAGGTCAGTGGTTCAAATCCACTTAGGCCCACATTATTAAGGACTGTCTCTGATGACTGTTTTCTCCTTATTAAAGTTTTGGTTGTTATAACAAAAAATTTTAAATAGGGGATATAGCTCAATTGGTAGAGCACCAGCTTTGCAAGCTGGGGGTTATCGGTTCGATTCCGATTATCTCCACTCTTGAGCAGCCTGTTCGGCTGTTTCAAATAATTTCGTTCTTTAACAATATAGTTGTTTTCCAAAATATATAATTAATACAATTTCATATTGATGCACTGATTCAAGACGCGAGTCTTGAACGCTACCTGTATCAATGAAATTTTCGGTTAAGTTACGAAGGGCATACAGTGGATGCCTCGGCACTTAAAGGCGATGAAGGACGCGGCTACCTGCGATAAGCCTCGGTAAGACGGTAACAGTCTCAGACCCGGGGATCTCCGAATTGGGCAACCAGTTAGAAGTAATGTTCTAACATCCGTTACTGAATACATAGGTAACGTGAAGCTAACCCAGGGAACTGAAACATCTAAGTACCTGGTGGAAAAGAAAACAAAGTGATTTCCTGAGTAGCGGCGAGCGAAACGGAAAGAGCCTAAACCATGAAGCGTGTTAAAGAGTGCATTCGTTGCGCTTCAGGTGTTGTGGGACTTTTGGACCGATATGCAATGGGTCAGAGAGTAAAAAATTACAAATCTAATTGAGTCTTCTGGAAAGTTGAGCCATAGAGGGTGATAGCCCCGTAAATGAAAGGTTTGTAACTCTTGAAAGTATCCCGAGTACTGCGGAGCACGTGGAATTCTGCAGGAATCTGCCGGAACCATCCGGTAAGGCTAAATACTCTTAAGTGACCGATAGTGTACAAGTACTGTGAAGGAAAGGTGAAAAGTACTCCTAACAGGAGGGTGAAATAGAACCTGAAACTGTATGCCTACAAACGGTAGTAGTCTGAAATGGAGCTTGCTCCAAATTGGATGACTGCGTGCCTTTTGCTTAATGATCCTACGAGTTACTCGTATGTAGCCGGATAAGGTTTTAAGAACCGGATCCCCAGCGAAAGCAAGTCCGAATAGGGCGACTTATGGTTACATGCGGTAGACGCGAAACTGTGTGATCTACCCTTGGTCAGAATGAAGTATCGGTAAAACGATATGGAGGTTCGAACTGGTGTGGGTTGAAAACCGCTCGGATGAACTGAGGGTAGGAGCGAAAGACCAATCAAACTCAGAAATAGCTCGTACTCCCCGAAATAGCTTTAGGGCTAGCCTCGATTAATTGTATGCCGGAGGTAAAGCACTAATTGGGCTAGGGCCGTCACAACGGTACCAAACCCAAATAAACTCTGAATACCGGTCATATGTATCTCGGGAGTCAGGCAGTGGGGGATAAGCTTCATTGCCAAAAGGGAAATAACCCAGACCATCAACTAAGGCCCCCAAGTCAATGTTTACAGACTAAGGATGTTAAGTTGCTTTGACAACTAGGATGTTGGCTTAGAAGCAGCCATTCATTTAAAGAGTGCGTAATAG
>CALFHW010000076.1 GCA_937876695.1 uncultured bacterium | reverse complement strand
GATGACGAGGCATTTGGCTACCTTAAGAGAGTCATAGTTACTCCCGCCGTTTACCTGAGCTTCTATAAATTACTTCATATTCACATTCAAAGCACTGGGCAGAAATCACTTTGTGTCAACACCTTTTGAGGCCATCACAAAGCTATGTTTTTATTAAACAGTCGGATTCCCCTTGTCCGCTTCAGTTCTGAGTCGGTTGTTAATTGTGCTAGCCGCAAAGATTTTCCTTCTCTCCGTGCCGGTTTCAGCCTTGCGGCTAACACCAGAACAGATCCTAGTTCCATCTTCTTGGCACCACACTCAACCCTCAGAGCCAATCCTTTTCCCGAAGTTACGGATCTAATATGCCGAATTCCCTTATCCACGTTATTCTATCGACCAGAGGCTGCTAACCTTGGAGACCTGATGCGGTTATGGGTACGACCTGGTGTGATGAGATAATCTTACTCGGATTTTCAAGGATCGTTATGAGCTTCACTGACAATTCAATGGAGAACTGCTCTGCCAGCCGTATATCCCTAGCTCTGGATAATCCTTTCAGGGAGATAGACTGTTAAGAAGAAAAGAGAACTCTTCCAGTTGCACATACCGATGTCTCCGAGCTTGTTTGTGTTACCACATAGCTCCCACATCCAGCTTGAGGAATATGAACCTCATTCCCTTTTGACTACATGTACGTAAGTACAAATGTATTACAAGGAATTTCCCTATGTCTTAGGATCGAGTAACCCATGACCAAATGCTGTTCTCATGGAACCCTTCTCCACTTCGGTCTTCAAAGTTCTCATTTGAATATTTGCTACTACCACCAAGATCTGCACTAAAGACTGTTCCAACCAGATTCACATCCAAGCCTTCTACACAGTCTTCACGCCCTCTTACTCATCATAGCTTCTATTTGCCATGATGGTTGAGTATCGGTATCACGCTTAGCGCCATCAATTTTCAGGGCTGGTTAATTCGGCTGGTGAGTTGTTACACACTCCTTAGCTGGTGCCGACTTCCATGGCCACAGTCCGGCTGTTTAAACTAACCAACGCCTTTTATGGTGTCTGATGAGCGTGAATTTGGGCACCTTATCTCAACGTTAGGTTCATCCCTCATCGCCAGTTCTGCTTACCAAAAATGGCCCACTAAGAACAATGCATTCTGCCCAAAAGTTCAATTAAGAAAACTTCTGGTTCTTACCAATTTAAAGTTTGAGAATTGGTCAAGGATCGGAGACCCCCGATTCCACTAATCATTAGCTTTACCTGATAAAACTGCTATATCTGTTCCTGCTATCCTGAGAGAAATTTCAGAGGGAACCAGCTACTAGATGGTTCGATTAGTCTTTCGCCCCTACAGTCAAGTTTGACGAACGATTTGCACGTCAGTAACGCTTCGAGCCTCCACCAGAGTTTCCCCTGGCTTCACCCTACTCAACCGTAGTTCACCATCTTTCGGGTCCTACCGATTATGCTCTTACTCAAGTCTTTCTTCAAAGAATCAAGATTGGTTGATGTTGCAGCTCGCGCCTCACATCTTAAATCCCTTTCGGTGTGCGTTTGGGTTTTTCCACCCCAACACTCGCATAATAGGTAGACTCCTTGGTCCGTGTTTCAAGACGGGTCAGTAAAAGCCATTTTGACAAAATCATCCTAAGATCCCTCAGGCTGAACTGTAAATTCGAGTCGGAGAATACACTCTTAACCTTATTTTTACAGCTCAACCTCATTTTGTCTATTACCAGTAAAAAGTGAGTTAGTTTTCGCAGAATGGCAGACGCCCTATGAAGTACGTCACACCACAGAGCTTAGCCTAAAACCTTATTCACTAGTAAATAATTTCTCTTTTACTGCTTCCTTTTCAACGATTTCAAGTCTTTTAACCCTCTTTTCAAAGTTCTTTTCATCTTTCCTTCGCAGTACTTGTATGCTATCGGTCTCCTATAAATATTTAGCCTTAGGAGAAGTTTATCTCCCACTTAGGGCAGCATTCCCAAACTACCCGACTCTTAGAAATCTTTCATATTGCTTCGTCCTACCCGAAGACGGGGCTTTCACCCTCTCTGGCACCCTATTCCAAGGGACTTATGGCAGGCTTCCGCTTTCTGATTGACTCCATAGATTACAATTCTATGTCTTTAACACAGATTAACATCTTGGGCTTTTACCTCTTCACTCGCCGCTACTGAGGTAATCATTGTTATTTTCTTTTCCTCCGCTTACTGATATGCTTAAGTTCAGCGGGTAATCTTGCTTGTTTCAGGTGTTATGATTGGATAAATTGTTTTTAACTAGCGGTTTACAAACGGGAACACTTAAACGCTTATCACCAAGTTAGTGACTAGTTCGCTTAATGTCCTTCATCTGACACTAGTTCGTATTTAGTGAAAGAATCGCTTCAGTCACATTAAATTCTACGATGCAATTAACCGAACACACTGAAACAAACATGATGGCCGAAACCATCGCCACTTGCGTTCAAAGATCTGATGACTCACGGTTCTGCAATTCGCATTGCGTATCGCATTTCGCTGCGTTCTTCATCGTTATAGGAGCCTAGATATCCATCGTTGAAAATTTAAGATATTTAGGTTATTTAATTAACATTAAAGACCTATGAATAGGTAAACAAAAAAGAAGTTGCCTTCTTTTTGAACTTTAATTCTAGAAAAACATTTATGAATTATAAATGATCCTTCCGCAGGTTCACCTACGGAACATTTGCCATATCCATAACTATCGAAGGGCTCTCCTCCACAGGCATTTCCTCCCGTAGATTCCTCCACATCGAACTGAGATTTCTCTCAGGGACCGACTGTCTCTTAAGCCTTATTTTAGTAAGACCTCTCTCCTTACAGTCTGTGAGCCTTCTTCTTTATTGAAATAAAGAAGCTTGGTTGCGGATTGTCCAATCTGTTAACCTTATTACCATCCATTAGGGCGTTACCCTAACTGCTGCACAACTGTCACCAGTTGCCGCGGTAGCTAACAGCTCTCAGGATTTTCCCGCAGTTTGAAGAGATCGCTGGTTTTTTTATTTGATAAAAAACCCAACTTGCATTTAATCAACTCTATTTATTTATTGTCGTTGAGTTGAACCATTACTGGCTGCAAAGGCTTTCGTGGCGGCAAACCTGTAGAAAGATCAAATATTATAATTCTACGGAAACCTTGTTACGACTTTTATTTCCTCTAGGTGCAAAGGTTTACTTAATTTCTAGCCTTGCGGCTATCGAGAAGGTTCACCTATACACCCAATCGGTAATAGCGACGGGCGGTGTGTACATTTTGCAGGGACGTAATCAGCACACGCTGATGACGTGCGCTTACTAGGAATTCCTCGTTCAAGATCCATAATTACAAAGATCTATCCCTATCACGACACACACTAAAAAGATTACCCAAGCCCTTTCGGGTCAGGAAATGCTCGTTGAATGTGTCATTGTAGCGCGCGTGCAGCTCAGGACATCTAAGGGCATCACAGACCTGTTATTGCCTCAAACTTCCATGTGATTACTCACATAGTCCCTCTAAGAAGTAACTCCGATTGAAAATCAAAGTACTAGTTAGCAGGTTAAGGTCTCGTTCGTTAACGGAATTAACCAGACAAATCACTCCACCAACTAAGAACGGCCATGCACCACCACTCACTGAATCAAGAAAGAGCTTTCAATCTGTCAATCCTCACAGTGTCCTGACCTCGTAAGTTTCCCCGTGTTGAGTCAAATTAAGCCGCAGGCTCCACTCCTGGTGGTGCCCTTCCGTCAATTCCTTTAAGTTTCAGCCTTGCGACCATACTCCCCCCAGAACCCAAAGACTTTGATTTCTCCTACGGTCCCAAATGAACTTTAAAATTCATCTGAATCCGAGTCGGTATAGTTTATAGTTAAGACTAGGACGGTATCTGATCGTCTTTGATCCCCTAACTTTCGTTCTTGATTAATGAAAACATTCTTGGCAAACGCTTTCGCATCAGTTAGTCTTTGTCAAATCCTAGAATTTCACCTCTGACTGACAAGTACCAATGCCCCCGATTGTTCCTATTAATCATTACTAAAGCCTTTAACCAATAAATCGACTTCAGTCATATTCTATTATTCCATGCTAACGCATTCCGGACAAACCTGCCTGGAACACTCTGTTTTTCTCAAGGTAAAGTGCTTACTTATACAGCCTACCGGTTAAGGAAGGACATGTATTTGCAAGCGGATGACTGCTGGTTCCTCCGCATCGAGTGCAGAGGCCCAATACAGCCAGAACTTCAACTACGAGCTTTTTAACTGCAACAACTTTAATATACGCTTTTGGAGCTGGAATTACCGCGGCTGCTGGCACCAGACTTGCCCTCCAATTGCTTTCGGTAAGGTTTGTAAATTATCCTCATTACACTTTTCAACAAAGTTGAAAGTTGTTATTTCTTGTCACTGCCTCCCTGAATCAGGATTGGGCAATTTTCGCGCCTGCTGCCTTCCGTAGATGTGGTAGCCGTTTCTCAGGCTCCCTCTCCGGAATCGAACCCTAATTCTCCGTTACCCGTGATTGCCATGGTAGTCCAATACACTACCATCCAAAGCTGATAGGGCAGAAACTTGAATGATTTATCGCAGAATTCTGCGATTCGTTCGATTACTATGATTCATCACATTGCCGAAGCAATTGGTTTAGTACTAATAATTACAACCTCATAGAGGTCTTGATGCATGTATTAGCTGTAATTTGTCACGGTTATCCATGTAACTTTCGATTATCAAATAAACTATAACTGTTTTAATGAGCCATTCGCAGTTTCGCTGTACAATACTTATACTTACACATGCATGGCTTAATCTTTGAGACAAGCATATGACTACTGGCAGGATCAACCAGATTACTACATTTGCTTAG
>CALFHW010000075.1 GCA_937876695.1 uncultured bacterium | reverse complement strand
AAAAGCGAACGAACCAAAACAAATCTACCGAAAGATTAGATAGGCGAGTATCAGTCTCCTCGTATGAACGAGAGAGACGGAAGCGAATAAGGGCACACGGTGGATGCCTTGGTGTCAAGTGCCGAAGAAGGACGTGGTACACTGCGAGAAGTCTTGGTGAGGCGTGTGCAGCCGTGATAGCCAAGAATGTCCGAATGGGGAAACCCATCAGGTGAGTAGCCTGATATCCGAGAGGAAGGGAACCGGGCGAACTGAAACATCTAAGTAACCCGAGGAAAAGAGATTATTCTGCGAGTAGTGGCGAGCGAAAGCGGAGAAGGTCAAACCGATGGACGTGTCCATCGGGGTTGTAGGACTCCATTTAGCATGGGAGAGGAAGTAGAATGGCGTGGGAAAGCCAACCGAAGAGGGTGATAGTCCCGTAAACGTAGAGCGAACATGTGAGGAGTATCCTGAGTACCACGGAGCACGCTAACTCTGTGGGAAGCTGGGCGGTCCACCGTCCAAACCTAAATACACTTGATGACCGATAGTGCAAAAGTACCGTGAGGGAAAGGTGAAAAGAACCCCGTCGAGGGGAGTGAAATAGAATCTGAAACCGTGTGCTTACAACCAGTCAGAGGGAGCAATCCTGATGGCGTGCCTTTTGGAGAATGAGCCTGCGAGTTAATACTAGTGGCGAGCTTAAGACAGAAACAGTCGAAGGCGAAGCGAAAGCGAGTCTGAAAAGGGCGACGAGTGGCTAGTATTAGACACGAAACCGGAGTGAGCTACGCATGGGCAGAGTGAAGCTTGAGTAACATCAAGTGGAGGCTCGAACTCACCAATGTTGCAAAATTGGGGGATGACCTGTGTGTAGGGGTGATATGCCAAACGAACCCGGAGATAGCTTGTTCTCCCCGAAATAGCTTTAGGGCTAGCGTGTAACGTAAGTGCTGGAGGTAAAGCACTGGATGGGCTAGGGGCTGTTAAGGCTACCGAACCCAACCAAACTCTGAATGCCAGACACTGTAAGTTATGCAGTCGGGCTGCGTGAGATGAGTTTCGCAGTCGAGAGGGAAAGAACCCAGACCCACAGCTAAGGTCCTGAAGTGCGTGTTAAGTGGGAAACGATGTGACTATGTTTAGACAGCTAGGAGGTTGGCTTAGAAGCAGCCACCCTTTAAAGAGTGCGTAACAGCTCACTAGTCAAACGTGGTTGCGCGGAAAATGTAACGGGGCTAAAACACGCCACCGAAGCTAGGGATAGTGAAAACTATGGTAGGGGAGCGTCGCATATGCGGAGAAGATATCGGGGAACCGGTGTTGGAGCGTATGCGAGTGAGAATGCAGGCATGAGTAGCGAGAAAGATGTGAGAACCATCTTCGCCGAAAATCTAAGGTTTCCGACGGAAGGTCAGTCCGCGTCGGGTTAGTCGGTCCTAAGCCGAGGCTGAAAGGCGTAGGTGATGGACAACTGGTTAATATTCCAGTACCAATTGAGGGCAAAGCATGACGCTTTGGGAAGAGTCAGCCATCTAGTGGATGATGGTGGTAAGCGGGTAACACCCGTGAAGCCGTGCCTTCGGGCAAGAAGTGACAGGGACCTAGAGCCAAGAAAAGCATGTGGAGAACGAATCAATTGACCGTACCACAAACCGACACAGGTAGATGAGTTGAGGATACTAAGGCGAACGAGAGAACCTTCGTTAAGGAACTAGGCAAAAAAGCCCCGTAACTTCGGGAGAAGGGGCGCTAGTGAGAGCTAGTCGCAGTGAAAGGGCTCCATCGACTGTTTACCAAAAACACATGTCTCTGCGAACGCGAAAGCGGACGTATAGGGGCTGACACCTGCCCAGTGCCGGAAGGTTAAGAGGAGGGGTGCAAGCTCTGAATTGAAGCCCCGGTGAACGGCGGCCGTAACTATAACGGTCCTAAGGTAGCGAAATTCCTTGTCGGGTAAGTTCCGACCCGCACGAAAGG
>CALFHW010000074.1 GCA_937876695.1 uncultured bacterium | reverse complement strand
TTTTAGGCTTGCAAGCGGTAAATACATAGAAAAAGTTGAGCTTGAGATTATTCCGTATATAACTACTATAGTGTATAATGCCCGTATTATATACATTGGTTTGGATATATGTCTGGGTCAATCACTCGAGAAAGCCACCTCCCACCAAATAGCATTTTGCGTGAAGTGTCCTATGAGCATTTAGATACATTTTTGGCGGAAGGAAATAATGCCGAACTATTCTTAAGTGAGTCTATAAGATTACTGCATGACCAAAAATTAGAACTAATTAAGAAGGGAAACTACCTGGGTGGTGAAGGAAATCCAAGTCGTATAATCAAAAGGTTTACCAAAGCGATGCGGTATGTAGTTTATAAACGTCCGGATTTGTTCAGTTCGATTGATGAAGCTAATGGAAGTACAAACGTGGCAAACGCAGAAATGTTTGCAATCCATGAATATGTTTCGGAATTTACTGCTGCGTTGCCAATCAATGGTAGAACTAAGCGCCATTTGATGTTAGATTTGGCCCGAATCGCCAACTCTATGCGTCAGATTAACGCTGATACAATCTCTAATGACTATCTGCGAGCTGACCAAGAACAATGGTACCAACGTGCCAAACAAAATGCAGCCGATGTAGCTGTAATGGCTCAGAATGCAGTTATAGAACCTTCGAGAGGTGGGACTGTTTATTCAGAAGGTGATGTGCTCGATAGATATGATGCACACTTGTTATTGTATAATATAGCCAAAGACTCCCTGAAAACATTGCTAAGCATACCTCAAGAGGAGATTTATGAGGAATTGGACGGTGATAGATTAACAGAACTAGTATCTATGTTCTCGGACAACCTCGTCTCTGCATACTTTATCAGCACTGATGATCAAGATGCCTTTATTGCTATCTATGCGAATCTATCAGATGATGTTCAATTGAGTCCAGCTAAACAAGAAGCAGCCTGGAGGAAATACAATTCTAGTGTAAAATATTTGGGGACTGAAGGTGCTAGCAGTGTCAGTCTAGTAGCTAAATCAGCCTCTACCATGGTAAAGAAAATGAATGAGCATATGGGCTTAGCTCCTAACGACTACTTCAATAGAGACTTTGAAATCATGCACAAGCAGTATGTGGAATGTGTTATTGCTTATGCAAGAACTGTAGCTTTCGTGGAAGCGGAATACATGTCGAATCCTGATCCGCTTTTGAGCCAAAATAAGGTGGAAGCAAAGACAAAAATAAAGAATGAGATAGCTAGTCTTACTCAGAATAGAACTCTCTTGGGAAGGGTATGGGCACGTTATCCAAGTCGAAGGATCTCTTATGTTGGGGATGACTTTTTAGAGCAGGAGTTAGATAAGTTTACTAAGAGAGCAAAGAAGTGGGGTGGGCAGGAGACTGAGATGGTGTTTAGCAGGAGCATAATAGAACTGGTTAGAAGACCGAAGGACAGACCGTCATCTCACAGAAGACCAGGGCGTAAGAAAAAATGATTGCTTAAGTTTTTAAACCTCTACAAAGTTTAAGATTTATTACCCTTTCTTTGCATGTTGCCGCTGAAATAGCCATTATCTAGTATTATTTGAATTAACTCTACAGTGCTAAGTTGCATCCATTTGCCATTTTTTTCTACTACATTTTTGAACAGTAATTCAAATACACTGCCCACCAATGGGTGGTTAGGGTCATTGACGAAGTCCCATCTATCGAGATTATTGGCGACGATGGCGATCATCTCAGGGTAAGGGACAATTTCCATAGCAACATTGGGCAAAGCGATTATCTCGCCGACATAGTTACTTGGCCCCATTTCACTAGGTGGCCCTGCAAATAATGCTTGTAGTGGTTTAAGTTTAGGGTTAATTTTTCTCCCGGGGTATACGGTGCGGACTAAGTCGGCAGCGTTTCCAAGCATTGTCAGCGTCAAAATCTCTTGAAGCAGAATAAGTTTACCGGTATCGTTTAGATCGCCGTTTACTTTAAAGCAATCTGGATTTAATCGGATAGTGACTTCACTATCTCGAGGTATGTATATGTCAGGTGTAGATGATTTGTCACCTTCCTGATCCAAATAATAGGCAGGGTTCTGGTCGTTGGCTTTCACCTCGATTGGAAACACAATATCCCCAAGCGCCCCCTCAATATTCTCTTTGACTATGCTAAGTCTGATGTTGTTGCCGGTTTCTGCTAGCCCTAGCATCGCCAGATTTCCTTGAATGTAACCAATTTCTGACCCAGTCTGTCCTACAACTGGTTGCAGGGCTTCCTCTATCAAGCCTAATGCTTGAGAGTACCTCACGGGTGGGAAGTTGCTTTTGATACTCTCTTCGTTAATAAAATTCTTTAAGCTAGTTAGAGCTGCTCCAGTGATATCAAGACCTTCCTGATGGCCATCTTTTTCATTGCTTTGCTGTCCTGCCCCTATGATATAGTAGCCTGCAGTCGCTACAGCTCCTGCGGCACCTAACATTATTAAAAACTCGCGGCGACTTAAATGTCTAGCATCTACTGTTTCAGGTGGCATAAATTCATGTGCAAATATATTAACCCCTAATTATACTATAGGACCATCGTATGCGTCCAGGTGTTTAAGTATTGCTGGACATACAAAAATAATTCTTGGACACGTATTTGAAAAAAGAAGGGGCCGGATAGGAAGAAGAGAGTTTGGTTTAAAATAAATTAATCCAAGCAGATAAGGCGCGTCTAATGCATAGCATCAAGACTAATCCAAATCTGGACTACTATATTTCTATAGTAATCACTCATCTTCTACCTATCCGGCAGAAATTTCACCTATCACCTAGGAAAGGGCAAAAAATCTGCCTGTGTCTAGGTGAAGGTGTTAGCTGTTAGGGGTGACTCGTGGAGTCGCTTCAGGAGTTTCTTCCAAAGTCGAAATATTGAAAATGAGATCGTCTTCATTAATTAATTCTAGATCTCTATCATTGTATGGTTGGAAAATCCACAAAATCGGATACCCAACTTCGGAGTAGAGAGAGAAATCTTCTAGACTTCCTTGGTAATATAAACCTTGGCCGCTAAACGAATTCAACCCAACAATTTGGACATCACCAATTTCTTCTTCAGCCAAAGCCAAAAAGAACGAGCAGTATGTTTGAATGCCCGATGTTCCGCGGACGACTTGGATGGCTTTTGCTTCATCTGGCAACTCAACCTGAAATAGTTGAAAACTAATTCGCCCATTTCGCCCAGGCATAAATTCCCAGTTGATTGAAGCTAGTTCAAAGTCATTTGGTACTGTGAATTGTTTCACGAACCACCAGTTTGGATCAGCTTCAGATGTCCCTGGTACCATTTCCTCGTAAGTAATTTGGCGGTTTGATTGGGCGAAAACGACATTGAGTGTCGTTTCATTAAAGCTTGAATTCTCGAATACCAATAGGAAACTGGTTGTTTCCTCTTGTGTCCATTTGTATATAACCGTCTCGTTTGTATCACCACGAGTATATGGTCCATCTTCTTGAAAAAGGTCCGTAACGCCAGGATAGCCAGCACATTCGGTTTCTGGAGTTTCATCTGATGTGGGCTCGTTGGTGGTTTCTTGCGCGCTTAAGCTACTCGTAAAAGTCAATATGACTGTGAACAGTGTCATAATTGTCAAAATCCAACGAGTAACTGGTGCTAATCCCTTTCTTTGAAGAAGGTCGGCGATGAATTCTTTTGACGCGTAATCATATTCCGATATTTCGCTCATTGGTCCTTTGTATGTGCCCACTGCTAATTTCTCCTATTTTATATAGATACGGTTAAGATGGGCAAGATTGCCCGGGACAAGACGTCCGCTTAAGGGGCGGGTGGTGTTGACTTGTAACTCACCCTCTAAGCGGACGCGTTGTCCAAGTCTATTTGACTAGACCTTTAATCGATATAAAAAGAGAAAATATTTTCCCCTAACAGCTTTTCAAAGAACTCGATCAGCGAAGATTAATAATCATTCACTAGATCATGATGAGTATGATAAAAGAATTCACTGGTATATACTTGATATATTTAAAGTTCTTTTTGAACCCCTCCTCGATGAGCTATCACCAATAGGGATACTTGCTGAAAGTGGCAAAAGCCTTGTGGGATAGACACTTCTGCGTTAGGGCGAGTTTCGGCCAGAAGAATATGTCCAAACGAGCTTTCACGAAGGTCACTATAACTAAAACCCTTGCTATACGCGATGAAACAATATAGTCAAAATGTCCAAAACTCATTGACAATATATATTCGGTATAGTATAATACTATAGGATGAAATATTTAGAACTGTACAACAGCAAGCCATACGAGTTTGAACTCGATTATCTACGTCTCTGGAAGACCATTAGCATTGGGGCAAATGTCTGTTTGACCTCCGCGCCAGGTATGGCAGATAAGAGATTCCTCGATTATGCAGCCTGGAGATTAGCTTCAGAAAATGGAGTAGAGGTTTTTACCGTCAGTGCTGATGAGGTGCCGGTCAAAAAGATATTGGCAGCTAAAGAAAAGGGTAAAAAACAAATCATAGTATTAATACCCGAACTGGACACTTTCAGGCTCACCCTAGAGCCACAGCTGCTCAAGCTAGCCGCGCTAGATAAAGATCATAGAGTTACCTTCGTCTCGGTTATTGGAGTTAATTACTTACTTGAACCCGAAAAGTACAGGGCAATCGCAGGAATACTAGGTCAAAGCATACAGAGGCAGCCACTGAGCGATTTCACCCATTTTACAGAATATCTTGAGCTAAGAGCAAAAATCCATGGTTGGGAGATTGAGCTAAATTCCGCTCAGATCGAGAGACTGCACAAACTTTCTGGCGGCAACTATAGGCTGATCAAAAGGCTAGGAAATCTCGCCCATGCAGCCGGCGGAGTAGACAGATTACTACTCTCTGAGCTGCTAGAGACCCCGGAGATCAAGCTAGTGCTCAGCGAGCTGGCGGCTGTTTATGTGACTCTGCCAGAAGTGATGCTCAAAAAGCTGGGAATTACCGGTAAGACAGGAAAACCGTTGTCAATGCTGCTACAGAACTATCTTGAAAGGCACAACATCGTACCCAAAGAGGAGCTATCTGGGAAGTTATTGAAGGTGTTTAACTTGCTCTATGAAAATAGGGGAAGGTTAGTGACTATCGACCAGATCGAAAACGCAGTGCGTAGTCCTCATGAGGCCACATTGTGGGCCATTTACAAGCTCGTCAACCGTCTGAAAAAGGCTGTAGCCGGCAGATACGTCATCACTTCCGTCTCGGGAAAAGGTTATGTTTTAGATAGCAAGTTTTAACCAATAGTTAGCAGATTATGGGAATAAATTCAGGGGAAGGCAGAAAAGGCAGAACTGAGTCAGTAGTTAATGGCGCTGACAGGCAGTTTACTGACTTCTATGACCCAACTAGACAGGAAATTCTTGCCGATAACCTCGCTTTATTTGATACTCAGACAGTTGCTAGTGAACTTAAGCAGACGGAGAGTAGCAAGAAAGTTACCGAGCAGTCTGGATATATACAAATGCACGAGAATTTATCTGGAGTCATCACCGAAACTCAAGCCAACGGGAGCAAAATAATTCTGATCCCAAATGGGGAAAAAACTTATAGGGACGGCAGTATCAAAATGAAATTTTACACAGTGGTCTTTGAGGGGTGGCCACCAAATAGAAACTTAAATTTTAATGCTACAGACATTGAGCAGCAGAGAAATGTAGTCATTGAGACAGCACAGTCAGCATTTAATGAGTGTGCAGCGGGGATTAGCGAAAGTGATTTGCTTAGGGGAAATCGGAGGGATGGTAGGCAAAACCAGATAATAGACTCGATAGAGTATGGAACTGAGCTGACTGGCGTCCCTGGAGCAGGAAAAACAACAATTACAGAAAATTTTGTCCACTCAGATGAGGCGGGTTTAGTTGAGCCTGAGGGCGTATACACTTCTATAGGTGGTCGGTTAAACAGGATTGAGTACGAACTAGTGGTCTTGGAAACGATTAACCACAATCCCAAGCAGAGTATGGTTGGTTTTAAACATAGATGGGCTGAGGGGGATAATCGTGAGAATATTGATTCTGTTCTGGCTGGCTATAAGTTTGCGCCAAACCAAAATATAGTTGGTGATTCGGAAGGTAGCATACCTGCTGCTTATAAACTCTCCCAACTGGATATACTTAGGCATTATGTCGATAATACAGTCAGAAGAGAGTACCAAGTCAATTTTGCCTACTATAAAAGACTTGCTGGGGCATTCTCGCGCGGTATCGGCTACCCACAATCTCTTCTCTATACAGGCGGGATGCTCCAAGTATTTATCTTTGCCAGCGCTCATATGGGTCTGAGCTATGTGCCAAATGAGCTGCTGAATTTATTAGATAATCTTCACTACCGACCTATTGAGAGAGTGTGTATCGTTCCAGGTTATGATGATTGGCAGAAACAGGTCCTGGCAGCGGGGGATAAAAAGCGAGTAGCAATTCTGGATACGCCATATTTAGGTGCAATTTACGCAGATCTTGCTAGAAAAAAAGTAATTAAGCTAGTTGATAGAGAAGAAGACAGTCCCAAGCTGCAGCAGTATCTTAAGGAAGTCCAGTTTGAAACTACCAAGCCTGTAATATTTACAGCTATTGAAGATCTGGCTCAGACCTCCTGGTCGCTCTTTATTAGGTCATATCTGACGGTTTTAGATAATCAGGCTTCAGGCAGAGTTCAATATGCAGATCCGAAGGAAGCTGAAAAAGCAGCCGCAGCCTCTGCGAACTTATTAAGTTTTTTATTTAATGGGATTACGATATTTGAACCTCGCTCTGGTAAACAGATCCCATTAGATTACAAAGTTGTTTTGGAATCATCATCCTCGCTGAATTGGCAGCTAATCAGGAATATCGTGAAGAAAATGCAGGACTATACACGAAGAAGCATTGAGAAAAAACTGCCTTTAGACCCTATGACAGCGGTATTTGCCCAAGCGAAGATAATTGGCATGGAGGACAAACCAGATGCTAGGCTGAGAGGCGTTTTGGGACGGATCCCAGCTCGTCTTTTGAGTCCAGATCTCGAAGCAGAATACATTCAGCTAATGCAGCAAACACTTATTAGCGTATTTTCAGAAGCTAAAAAGCAAGAATTGGTCGAAATAATTCAGGTTGATATGGAAGCCAGATTCATGGTTTTAAGCACCTTAGATGAAATCGCAGGCATAGGTTTAACAGCCGCAATGGACTCACTCGATAGCTACTTTGCAAATAATCGCCAGCGGGCGGTAGGATTATTAGCGGCAAAGTCAGCCGGTTCTATTAATCTCAGCCCGGAATTTGCAGATGCCTTGAATTCAGCTATCCACGCAGATGATGAGATCATCGCTATTTCAAATAGATTGTATGAAGAGCTAGGGAGTATGCAAACCCCAGGCGTCTTAGATCCGGAATTCGCATACAGTAATACAGGTGATATTCAGCGAGTATTAGCACATATCACTGCTAATTCTATAGCTCCAAATCCATACCTTGTAGTTTTGAGTAAGTTCATATTACCTGCAGTAATTGAGCTGAAGCAAAGGATACTGAAAGTCGATTAGAGAAAAGTAACTGCATATCTGCCAAAACGGAATTAGCGAATTACTAATATATACCCACTATAGTGTATAATACGTGAGTAAATTATTAGGTAGATAGTTTGGACCTACAGGGAGAGGATAAAGGAGAAAGATCACGAAGGCCAGAAGCTCATCAAAATGTGGGGCAGAGCTGTTTGTTTTATGTTCCATATGATGAAATAGATAAGTTTATTGCTAAGCCAATAAATGCTCAAGCTTTGCTTCAGGAGTTATCAGCTCTCCATGAAAGCGTTAGCTGGGATAGGCTTACAGATAATCGCTATCTTGGAGGGGTTGGAGACGGTAGCAATATATTGAAAAGGTTTACAAAGGCGGTGCGTCGCCTCGCCAAAAAGTACCCTAGTGATATGGTGGAGGCTAATTTAGGGATGTTTGCTTTCCATGACTTCGTTTCCGGCCAGGCAGAATTAACGGATCACCCTAAAACAAAAAGACATTTGCTACTTGATCAGGCCAGAATCGCTAGTGAGATGTTCGCGGCAAATATTGCTGTTGATCGCTGGCAAAGATTAGAAGTTGAGACCGAGCATTGGTATCAACTTGCCAAAAGCATCACAAATACAGTTATAGATATGACAGATGGCTGTGTCCAGGCGGGGCCGGCAACCGGTGCAGAGTATTTTGAATGTCTTGTAGATAAGTATGATGCACATGTGGTCCTACATAACCTCGCTAAGTATGGGGTAGAGCAGTTGCTATCGAACCCTGATCGAGAGGTCATTGAGGAGAAAGATGGTACTCGATTAGCTGAACTACTAACACTGTTCACCGATAACGTAGTCTCTGCTTACTTCTTATCTGCCTCAAAAGAGCAGGATTTTATTACTGCTTATCAAGCACAAAAATCAAAGAAAGCAAAGCACCTGAATAGCTCAACGGAATCTAGCCTAGATGATGCACGCATGAAACAGCATAAAGTATTTGAGTATCTTTCTGATTTGGCTACAGGCGCGATCAACTGGACCATAACTGCGACTCATGTTACTACCAGCAGATTGCGTGAGTCTATTGATGATAAATCGTTGTTTAAAGGCAGTGAGTATTTTCGCAAAAGGTATAGCCAATATGTGACAAATATAATTTCCTATAACAGACTGATTGCATTATTAGAAGCTGAGTATTTATCGTATAAATCTCCCGATTTGGATATTGTCAGATCTAATGTAATTAATAAAATACTTTTTGCAATCAATGGTTTCGAAGCATCAGCTGACTATCTAACTAATTTGCTTAATGGAGAAGTAATAGGTTGGCAGCCACCTTATACCGAGAATAATCTCGAAGCAGAACTGGAGAGGTTTGATAAACTAGGTAAGCTTCGGAATGGTCCCGAAAGTAACATAAATCTCTCATGGCGTTTATCAAGGGTATCAAGACAAATCAATGGTAAACCTGGGGAAACTAGAAGAGATAGGCACAGAAAGAGATTGAGGGGCAAGTAGATCTCCTTTGGGCTTGTTTGGACATTTGGACAAACGCGGAATTACCCTCTAGACAAGGCTATCAGATGAGGGCTTTGTTTGGCTGGATCTGAAACTACTATTTGATTAATCCTTGCCTTGATTAGCCTCTGTGTCAATGTTTCAGAAGCCACCTAGGTGACATGTCTATTGATGTCCAAACATAAATCTAACTCGTCAAGTATATATACGCTATATTGCATATAATTCATTATTACTTTTATTCTATTTATTTCGTAAGTATTATGAACACTAAACTAATTTCAGCAGCTTTGGGTGCAGTAGTGCTAGTTTCACCTTTTCTAGGATGGGGAAATGACGCGGGTAATATTAGCCAGGTCTCAGCAGCAGGCTGCAACAACTTCAGTGATAATTTTGATGGTGGTTTTCAGAATACATACTCCACTTTCTACGGTATTGCTCCTAGCTCCGTTTCCAACAGGCTTAGAACAGCAGCAAATAACCTCTCGATTGCCAACACAGAGTCGTATGCATCTTCAGTAAGCACTCTAACCGGCGATATGACGGCAACTGCTTATATGGCAAATATGCCAATAGTCGGCGGTAGCGAGACAAAGGTATACGCAATTATGGGACTTGTCAGTAGCGGCTACACCCACGAATTCAATATAGAGTTTGTTCGTGTTTCAGGCGGCCAGGCAACATTGAGATTTAAAAGTGTCACAGGTACACCGCAAGTCCAATCACTAAATATCTCAGATAGAAGCAACATATATTTACGAATTGTTAGATCTGGAAGTGTTATGAAAGCTTATTACTCAACTGACGGAACAAACTATATCGTAATAGGGCAGAGGTCAACTACCCATACAGGCCCATTGAGTATAGGATTTGGTCATTATCTAGATACAACCAGCTTGGCTAATTTGTCATCTTACTCTGATTTCGATAATGCCAGTGTTGTCTGTCAAGCCATTGAGCCTGGTCAGACGCCTGTTGCAACTACAGCGCCTATCTACAGATTTCTAAATAAAAGAAAGACCTCGCATTTCTATACTATGGACAAGGCAGAGAGGGACAATTTGATCGCCAATAACTCTGCCAATTGGAAGTATGAAGGGGTTGCCTTCAATGCCAGCACAGGTCCTGCTACAGGCTTTGCCGCCGTCTATAGATTCTATAGCGCAGCCTACAATTCTCATTTCTACACTATGGATGCTGGCGAGAAGAACACTTTGATCGCTACCAACAAGAATTGGAGTTACCAAGGAATCGCATACTACGCTAAGACTACGGTTGGAGCAGGTTTTGCGCCAGTCTATAGATTCTATGGTGCGAGTTACAAGTCACATTTCTGGACTAAGGACGTAAATGAGAAGAACGCCATCGTCGCCGGCAACCCTAACTGGAAATATGAGGGTGTAGGTTACTACGCTAAGTAAGCTCTAGCAGCTAGCTATTCATCAATAAGCCAGTGTCCAAGCCCCCTGTACATAACCCAGGGGGCTTTCTTGTACAAGTGGTTTAAGCATCATTTACAAAAGCTTTCTAATCGATTAGCATTGGCTATGACTAGAAATCAGAAGTTGTATGCACTTTTGCTAATGATTCCTTTTGTATTGGTTACTCTGCTAATTGGTTATTTGGCGGTGCAAGATGCAAATATTTCGATAAGGGATGTACGCATTACTAATCTTACTGATAGTTCGGCAACCATTACCTGGATATCAGATAATGCCTATCAGGGAGCGGTCATTTATCAAGAGAGTGATAATTGGCCGGTTGTTTTCGCCCAGTTAGGAAAAAAGTTTTATGAAGACGATAGAGATAATGAGGAGTTAATTAAGCAAACCCCAGTGCTGGAGCTGGGTACACCTGCAAATAACTATAGAAATACCCATCATGTAACTATTTCAGGACTACGTGCTGATTCTACATATTATTTCAGGATCGCCGGCGTTATAAATGGAAAAGCAGCTGAAATTAAGAGTTTTACAACTGGCCAGATCCCAGAAGATATCAAGACCCCTGATCCAGCTTATGGGCAAGTTGAATCCAATGTTATAAACTATGATGACTCAATTCTTACATTAAATGCTGGCCCAGGTGGCAGGCCAATCAGTACGGTGATGAACAATTCCGGCAGATACACGGTTGATTTTAATAGCTTGACTGCAAGCGGGCAGAAGCCTGAGTCTTTGGAGCTGTTGATCAACAGCGGTGCTAAACTAGCAGAAAAGTACCAGTACAAAAACCTAGCCGACTACAAGCCCTTAGAAAAAATAATCTTGGTGCAGTCCGATGCTCCGATTGCAGACGCAGCTGCGCATAATGTCTTGGGCGCGGTAAGTGCTAGTGACAACAACGCCATGTCAAGCCTAGCAGCAAGTATTTGCGGTCAAGAGATAACTAAGACTTTATCACTGAAGACGATTGATCAGCTAAATTTACGTAGATTCCCGGGATTGACTGGTGCAATTGTCAATAGCTTTGCAAAAGACACTAGTTTGTATGTCTTAGCGGGTACGGAAGCACTCCCCCGAACAGTTGATTGCGTCAATGAGGACGGTTATAGCTGGATACAAGTTAGTACTCACCCCGAGGGTCAGTCAGCTCAGAGCGGGTGGGCGGCAGTAAACTTTTTGACACAAAACCCACAATCCGAAACGAACAACAATGATAACTCCTCAGCTCGGGGTCACAGTGAGGGTGAAAGGATTAATTTCTGCGAATCATTTGAGGGCGAGGGACCATATTATATGACTACGAAAGCAGGTCAAACTACTTATACCTACAAGTCCCCACCCATAATTGAAGGCTTCTTAGGAAGCGACACTGATTATGAAGTCGGGCTAAATAAAGCAGATGCCTACGGTGTAGCAGGACTACCTTACACTATATCTCCCGGAAGAATAGTTAAAGTAGCCGATTGCACTGTCCTGCAAGGTGATAGTATAAATGAAAAACAATGGTTAAAAGTACAATCGCTAGATGATATAAACAGTGGCTGGGCGTCATATGGGCAGCTCGTGGTGATGGGTGAAGCAGATCCAGATGCTATTGACTATGAAAATGAAACGCTAGCAATCGAGAGCCGTTTTAGAAAGGGATTTCGTGAGTTCATACAAGAACGTCCATCACTATCACGACTATTTGATTCACAGGACTTTACGTACCCTATGGAGCCTCTGCTACAGAGCTGTGTAGACCCTGGTTACCGTGTAAAACAGTCCGAAATAATATCAGTTTCGTATGATAGTCAGGCGCGTGTCAATAATCCCTTCTTCACGACAGTGCTGGAGTTTATGGCCGACAACTATACTGGGCCGGAGAGTATCAGATTTACAAATACCCTTTGTAGGAATTCAAACATGTGGGTAATGCAATGCAACTTCTCTTATTCTATTACTGAATCTGATGCTGGTCGGCAAGGAGAATGCGGGGAGCCCTCAGATCTAAACCAGGTTAGACCTGATCTACGCTTTATCACTGGTATAGATACTGATCAACCAGAAGAAAGACTAACGGATTTAGAGTTTATAAAAGAGCACATTGATATCAGACCCTGTGGCGATCAGCTCAACAGTATATTGTCGAAAATGAACACAACCGACCTCACAAATAATATTTGGTTATTTGACCAAACAAGGAAGCTTGGGGCCATTGCTGGCAATGTAAATGGAATGACAATCATTAACCCGCTGTATTATGACCGGGACTCCAGAAGGCTGGAATCAATAGAGAGATATAGAGAAGGTCTGCTCAGGCATATGGGGGTAGAAACAGGCAGGATCGGCACTTATAGGCTTGAGAATAGTTGCATTTACCTTAGGGAAACTAACAATGGCGTTATAAGTTTTTTGATCCAAGACGCATTTTTGCCAAACCAAGTTCTGAGGCAATTAAATTTAGGGCTCATAAATAGGTGCGTCACAAACCGAGAATATGATGCAAGCTATATAGAGATTAATGACAGTCTAACAATAGAAGACTTTTATGTTTTCGCGCTTAGATTTGGGACTTTTAGTAATACTTGTTGGCTACATCCTAAGCAAGACAATACACAGAATGAAAATACTAGTCTGGTAGGTATTGCGGTAGTTGACCAAATCGTTCGGCTTGATAACACACGTTATCAAGAGATCGCTATAAATAATCAGGCTAGAGGACTAGATGAATTAGCTTATTTTAAGAGCTATGCAAATAATAGCTGCACCGGCAGAGGAGTAAAGCTAAATGAGTCTATGTATTGGGGAGAATGTGTCAGAGCAGGAACGGAAGGGACATTATCATTGCTCGAGGCTCGGAGATTAATTGGTTACAGTATACTAGACCAATACGCGAATGATGGACCTGGGGTGAGACGCGATCAAACCGGGCCGGGCTTGCCAAGCGAAAGAGATTATTACCATATATTCCAGACACTTGATGGCTGCAAGAACTGGCAAAAAGACTCCATTGGCAATAAAAAGTATCGAAAACCTGAAACCCCTTCAGTGGTGATGTGTGGTCCTCCTGGAAGTGGGAGCATGATTCCAGGTGGATTATCATCAATAGGCCAAAAATCTCTCACTCCTATGTCTATCGCACCAAAAGTCCTGGGGCAGTCCCAGGCGCAACAGCCGGCGCAGCCACTAGAAGTGACAGAGTCAGGTAGATATTCATTCTTTGAAAATGGAGAGAAGATCGCCGAGCAAGATGTCATAGTTAGCGATGAGAAAGTAGAGATCAGGTTATTTGTAGATAGCAACGGCAATGGGATCAAAGATGCTGGTGAAGAATACTACGCGGGCGAGAGGCAAGTTAACCTCACCAAAGAAGCCAACCTCGAAGAATTTAGTCTAAATAGCGGCTGGAACTTAATCCACCTGCCACTGATCGATGCCAGAGGCGAAGGGGCAGTAAACTCTGCGGCTAAATTAGTGGATTATTGGAACGAACAAGGTGCCGATGTGAGGCATGTGGCTAGATTTATAGGCGGTCAGTTCCAGATCTATAGTCAGAGAGAGACCGGTACCCAATACACACAGGACTTTGAGTTGGTCCCCGGAGAAGGCATCTTCGTGCTCAATAGAGCTGAGAACGTAAATGTCAGTTTCTCGGGCAAACGTTATGATGGTAGTCTGCCATTGAAGCTACAGAATGGTTGGAACCTAGTGGGCATCATAAATGGCGGTTTAGATGTCAACTCAGAGGAACTACTGAAAAAAACTGAGGGGCAGGGAATTAATGCAGATACAATCTCGCAGTTTGAAAGTGCCAGCTATCAATCAGTAATTAGGAAAGATGGGTTACTTTTTGGTAATAACTTTAAAATTGTCGATAAACGCGGCTACTTCATCAAGGTTGATTCGGGCAGTGCCAAAGAGTTCGACCCAGGTAAGTAGGCTTTCTGATTATGTAGTATAATGTGACAGATTTGTGGTTGCCGAGGTGGCGGAATTGGTAGACGCGCCGGACTCAAAATCCGGTTCTCGCAAGAGAGTAAGAGTTCGATTCTCTTCCTCGGCAGATTTAGTTAAGTTTAAGTAGAAACTATATGGCAGCAGTTTTAAATTCCAATGAGTTAAAAATAGGAGCAGTGTTTGTGGACGACGGACAGTCATTCGTAGTCCTCAAATACCAGCACATCAAGAAGGGCAGGGGACAGGCCACTATCCGCGTCAAAGTGCGCAATATCGAGAACGGCGCTATCACCGAGAAGACTTATTCGAACGAAGAGAAAGTACAAGCCGCTGACGTCGAGAAGCGCACCAGCCAGTACCTTTATGCCGATGACAACCGGGTCTATTTCATGGATAATGCGGATTATTCGCAATTTGACCTAGATAAAGAGCAACTAGAGTGGGAGATGAACTTCCTGCACGAGGGCGACAGCGTTGTTACTCTGTTTCTCAACGGCAGCGCAGTCAGTATCGAGATCCCTAAGTCAGCCGAGCTGACTATTGTGGAGACTTCTCCTGCCGTAGCCGGCAATACCGCCACCAACGCCACCAAAGAAGCCACCGCCGACACCGGCTACAAAATGCAGGTGCCTCTATTTATCGAGGCTGGCCAGTTGATAAAGGTAAACACCGAAATGGGAACTTATGTGTCCAGGGGGTAGGTAGAACTTCAAGCAGACTTGCGTTTTGGGACTTCTCTAGCCACCCACTGGCTATGTATTAATTCTGGTGCGATGTCCATTTTCTCCGCCAATATGTGGACGATGCGCGATATTCTTCCTTCTTGCTTTTTAGTTAACTGTGTCTTAGTTGAGCCCAGAGATAGTTGGCTACCAGTTGCTCGCTCGATAATCTGATTAAGAGCCTCATATAGGTGCTTGTTTCCGGAGTTAGCAATCACCAATCTGCGCAATGATTCAATTGTCAGTTTTTGATCGTTTGCATCAGGGTTTATTGAGTTGGACATAGCTTGCGCGATAAGTTCGCTTAGGATTCCATCCAACACTTGAGGATCCAGCTGCTCCCAGCTAAATTGTTTCTTTGCCGGCGGCACTATTTCAGGGTGTAGTTTTCTGGCAAGTTGCATAATATTCCCCAGTCTTCCCATATTCCTAGGTGTTAGGACATCGTCACTTTTACCCAATATATCTTCTAGCTCTGGAAATCGGTTTAGTAGATTCTGCCTAATAGCGACGTAGTCCACTTGCTGGGTTTGAGTAAACCAATCAATTAAAACATCGAAATGTTCTTGGTTCCAGAAAAACGATCCTCTTTCTTCTCTTGACTGTCTACTCTTCACGACAGCTAGGGGAATACGATCCGGGCCACCTTTTTCCCAGCCTCTCTTTGGCCCTATGCTCTTTCGGGAGGGCTTTTGCATTATGGCAGATTCGTAATTAGCTCCATAGTTAAGTCCCATCAGTATAGTTCTGATACTTGTCTCTACATATGGCTTACTGAACGACATGCTATGCGAATCTCCTTTTCCAATTGCGAGAAACAATATGCTGGGAAGAGATATCCTCACATCCTGCGGCTCTCCAGTTTCTTCATCATAGTTTACTAAATAGAAATCGACGAAAGCAGGAGTTGTTTCAGTGGAGTTTGCGATGCTGAGCTGGTCTAGTATCAAGTGAGCCAGATCTGGGTACAAGTAAAGCTCGCGACCTTCTTTGTCTGGTCTGTAGCAGCTGAACAATAGCTTCACATTATTTTCAAGCAGATGACAACGTTCAGTAGCTTTTAGTCCGTCATCAACCCCTGGGCCCTCAGCAATATAGAGCTCAAGACGATTGAGCAGAGTGATTGTCCAGCCTTGGTCCAAGACTTTTGCTCTATCTAAGTTATCTCGCAATCTACTCAGAAAGGTTGCAGGCTCAAAATCCGAATCATTGCGATTATTGGCTATTTCAAGGCCTTCTGGTAGCATATTCGATTATAACATCTGTCCAGGCTGCAAGGAGTTGCACGTCGGTTCATTTAATGGGTAGCGGAGAATTTTCTTGCCATCTTTTTGCAGATAGACTAGTATTTTTAAATGGATGCAATATTATCATTAATCAAGGTCAACGAAGAGATAGATTACGGAAGGGTGATTCTCATAGTTTTAATTTACGTAGCGGCTTTGTGGCTGATGATTTCCATTTGGGCCGGCCGCGACGCTGCTAAAAGATACAGCACTCCATGGGCTGGGATAGTTTGGGGAGTGGCAGTGTTTTTCTTAGGTTTCCCAGCGTTTATGTTCTACTTGGTGGTTCGCCCTGAGGAGGCTCATGACGCCAGCACAGGAGGAGTTCATATCCCAATTGCCAACTTTGTAGATACAAATAGAGACGAGATTGTAATGGGCGTTCAGCTAGTGCTGCACACCAAACAGCTTACAGATGCCGTCAGAGATATGCGTATCGATATCGATTGGGAGAGCAGTGATAGCGCCAAGCTGATCACGCCTGATTCAATTGGCAAAGAAGCTGCTGAGGTAGAGCGCAAGCTTACTGGTTTAGGCAATATCTACAAGTCACTAAAGCAGCGCATCGATAGCAGTCTAGAGGACGCAAAAGCTCAGGGCGAGAAGAGAAGACGAGAGAGAGAAGAAAAACAGCGTCAGAAACAAGAAGAGCAGAAGTTGAAGCTGGAAGCAGCGGTTGCGGCTGCGAAGGCAACTGAGGCAGCCAAAGTATCTGAGGCAGAAGTCAAAACAAATGTGACCGAGGTTGAAGTAAAAGCCAACGAGAGTGTTACAGAGTCTACTGAGGTTGGTAGTCAAGCAGAGCAAGCGCCGTCGATGGAGCCTCAGTCTGAAACAGCTACTGAGCAGCAATCTAGTGATCAACCAACTAGCCAGCAACCAAGTAGTGACCAATCAGCGAGTGAGAATGCCCCTCTGGCTCAGGCAACCTCAGTTGCACAGACATTGGTAGCGCAAGGTACCGATTCAGCGGAAGGTGATGCATCTGTCAGCGGTTCTTCCTCCGAGCAGGACAAGCCGCAGCCACACCCAGCATATGACCTGTTTGCTGGCAGACGCCACAAGAAAAAGAAACATAGATAATGGAAGTTACCAAGCAAACTCACGCCAATGGCTTGAGATCAATAGTGGTCAATGCCCCCGAGGCTCAATCAGCTACTGTGATGTTTTTGGTGGCAGTTGGTTCTAGATTTGAAACTGCCGATCAGGCAGGACTAGCTCACTTTGTGGAGCACACACTTTTTAAAGGTACCAAACTAAGACCCAACAGCAAGGCCATCTCTATGGAGATGGAGTCTCTAGGTGGCAGTAGCAACGCTTTTACTTCCTACGATTATACCGGTTACTACATCAAGGCTCCCGAGGTGAATTTTGAAAAGTCATTTGAGATTCTGGCAGATATGTTCAAAAACTCACTTTTCTCTGAGGAGGAAATAGAGAAAGAACGAGGCGTAATTGTCGAGGAGATTCGCATGTACGAGGATCGTCCTACCTCCAAGGTATCCCAGGCGTGGCTAGCAAACCATTTCTTAGGTAACAGTTTAGCTGAAGAGATAACTGGCAGCATTGAATCAGTAAAGGCCATGAAAAGACAGCAGTTTTTCGATTTTTTGAAGGATCATTACTATGCAGAGAACGTGCTTGTAGTAGCTAGCGGCAAGGTGGATGAAGCTAGGCTCACCCGCATGATTGAGCAGCATTGTCTTGATATCCCTTCACTTGCTGGCCGTCCGAAATCTAGATTTGAGCAGTTCTCATATGCTGTTAATCCAGCTCGGAAATCTGAAATTTTCATCAACAAAGATGTCGAACAGACCCATGTGGTCCTAGGAGGTCCCTCAATTCATAGGGACGATTCCCGAAGGTACGCGCTGCAAGTGGCCAACACGGTCCTAAGTGGGGGCTTCGGCTCCCGACTATTTCAGGTAATTAGGGACGAATTGGGACTCGCATATTATGTCTATTCCAGATTGATGAGTTTTCAAGAAACCGGGGTATTTCAAATCGGGATGGGGGTGGACTCAACTAGGAGAGATGAAGCAATTAGGGCAGCCAAACAAGAAGTCCTCAAAATAGTTGAAGGGCAGTTTACCCAGGCTGAGTTTGAGAGAGCCAGAAATTACCTGCTAGGTAATCTAGTTACCGAGCTAGAGACTTCGGATGATTTGGCTAGTTTCTACGGAATGCAGGAGTTATTGCAGACTTCCAAGTTCACTATCGCTGAAGTTAAAGAAAAAATACTAGCAGTCACCCACAACGACATCAGAGAAGTCACTCAAGAGGTATTCAATCCCGATAATTTCTCCCTAGCTGTGATTAGTAAATAGCTGGATAGTCAGCAAATAATTGACATAGGAACTGCTTAGGCGGGCGTGTTAAAATTAGCCATGGCTAAATCCCCAATGGATAGGTTTTGGGAACTTGTTACTCATGATGTCGGCATCGACTTGGGTACCGCAAATACTAGAATCTCTGTAAAAGGACAATCAGAAGTGATATGCGAGCCTTCAGTGGTGGCGATGAATACGCGCACACGTGAGGTTTTGGCTGTAGGCGTGGAGGCAAGGCGCATGATTGGGCGCACCCCAGGCAACATCATCGCGGTTCGCCCGCTGCAGGACGGGGTCATCTCGGACTTTGATACTACCGAGGCCATGGTCAGGTATTTCATCCGCAAAGTACATAAAAAATTCCCTAAACTGTTCGGTATAATCAGGCCCAGGGTGGTTATTGGCATACCTTCGGGAATAACAGAAGTAGAGGGTAGGGCGGTGGTGGACGCGGCGGTATCGGCTGGCGCTAGAAAGGCTTATATCATTGAGGAGCCTATGGCGGCGGCTATTGGTTCTAGGCTGCCAATTGAGGACGCTTCGGGTAGCATGATCATCGACATCGGCGGCGGTACTAGTGATATCGCAGTTATTTCCTTGGGAGGAGTAGTGATAGACAACACCATTCGCGTGGCGGGTGATGAGATGGATCAGCAGCTAGTAGCTTATGCAAGATCTGAGTATGGCCTGCTGATAGGCGAAAAGCAAGCGGAAGACTTGAAGATCGCCATCGGTACAGCGGTAAAAATCCCAGAGCTAGAAAACGAAAAGCGCATCATCAAAGGCCGAGACATCAATACTGGCTTGCCGCGTAAAGTAGAGGTGTCTACCGCCGAGGTGAGGACAGCGCTACTCAAGGTGATCAAGCAGATTCTGCAGGCCGCCAAAGACGCTATCGAGAAGACGCCGCCCGAGATTTTGTCCGATCTTCTAGATCGCGGTATTGTGCTTGCGGGCGGCGGGGCACTGATCAAGGGCATCGATAAGTACTTTGAGAAGCACTTAGAAGTACCGGTGATTATCTCAGAAGACCCAATTATGGCGGTGCTTAGAGGTACCGAGATACTACTCGACGAAATCGACCTATTAGAGAAGATTCAAGTAAAGGATCATGAGATCATTTAACGAGGAAATCTATCAGATGTCCCCTTGGTGGTGGACGCTAGCTGTGGTGGGTGGGCTGTTGGTCTACTTGCTAGCCGGTTTAGGCCTGCTAGAAGGTCTGCAGAAGCCTGTGAAATATCTCTTAGCACCCACACAGCAGTCGCTGGCTCGTTCGGCAAATTCCGCGGCTAAATTCTTTGGAAGCCTTGGCGGGCTCAATGATTTGATCACCCAGAGAGATGAGCTAAATATGAAGCTGGCAAAGAGCGAAAGTCAGCTAGCGCAGGTAGAACTTATTTTTGAAGAGAATAAGCGCTTGATTGCTGAGTCTGGCTTGAGATTTGATCGAGATTATAAACGCCTTGGCGCTCAGGTTGTGAAGTTCCAATCTGGCGATCAATCCTCCTACCAGATAAGTAAGGGCAGCGAAGACGGCGTCAGGGTGGGCGACGTAGTGGTAGTAGAAAAAATCTTACTAGGACGAGTCGTCAGCGTAGACAGCTTTTATTCACAAGTGCAGTTAATTGGGCATCCTGAGTCCTCAATTCCAGTAAAAACTTCTCTCAGGAGCGTGGGGCTTTTAAACGGCGGCGGAGGTAGTATTCTCAGGTTAGAGCAGGTCTTGCCGTCGACTCCGTTAGAAGTGGGCGATAGGATTTTCACTAGCGGCCTGAACTCTGGTTATCCAGCTGATCTGTATATCGGCAAGGTGGTCAGTATCAGCTCTGATCCTAGAGCCAGCACTAAGTCAGCTGTGATTGAGGCGGCCATAAACTATGCAGCTGTGGAAGATATTGTTTTATTGCATTTACCTCAATGAACTTTAGAGACTTCGCTTGGATAGCGCTACTTTTATGTATTAACTTCTTGCTGGCGGTATTTGCCGAGGTTGAACTGGTTCGAATTCTCCACTTTCAGTTAATTAGCGCGATCATGCTGGCTTTAGCTTACCCAAAAGGGTTAGTTTACCTGTTGGTGGCGGCGATTTTGCTGTTTAGCGATATGGCTCAGGGGCAGCAGCTCGGATTGAGTTTGCTCATTTTTACTTTGGGTGGCTTGCTGGTAAGCCTAGTGAGTAGACTTTTGCCGCTGCTAAAGCAGCGGCCTTTCTGGCTTGCGCGTAACTTCTGGCTAGTTAGTTCTTTATTGGGAATAAGCTTGTTGACCAAACAGCCACCGCAGACGTTAATTTTATATTTGCTGGTGAATTTAGCTATAATAAATTTGCTAACTCTAGTGACTAGAAGGTTGAGGCCCGCAAATGTCGACATATTCATCAACTGATGACCTGAATAAAAAGTTCTTGCTACTGGCAATTTTACCGGTTGCTATCGCTTTATTGATTCTCGTAAATGGTTTTAGGATCCAACTAGTAGAGGGGCAGGCCAATCTAGCCTTAAGCACAGGCACCAACCGGCTCAGCGAGCTAGTAAGGGCTCCTCGAGGCTTAATCTACGACAAACAGGGCAGGGCGCTGGTGGCAAATGAGGCTGCATTCAATGTCTACGCCCTGCCATCGCAGCTAGCTAGCGCGGGTAAGCTCGATGAGGTTTTTGCTAAGTTAGAGCCATTGGTGGACGTGCCTCAAGCCGAACTTAAAGCTCGCTTTGAGCGCTCCGCCTACAACTCCAAAGGTCAGCTGGTGGGCGAGAGAGTGACCTTAGTTACCGGCTTGGATTACGACAAATTTCTGGAGAGCTCCAGTAGCCTGCAGCAAATTGCCGGCATTTACATCGCCAATGAAGCCAAACGCACCTATAAAAACTCCGAAAACATGGCAAATATTCTCGGCTATATGGGCGATATCAATGCCGAAGAGATGACCCTGCGCCCGGAGCTAGATCCACGGGCTAGGGTAGGGAAAGACGGGATAGAGAGACTATTTGACGCCCAGCTTAGAGGTGAGGACGGACTCAAGCTCACCGAGAGAAGCTTGAGCGCTGACCGCTCTTGGGTACCTCGCAACTACAAGCCAGGCGATAATGTCGCCCTGACCATCGATATTGATTGGCAGAATAATTTACACAATTATTTAGCAAAATATTCCGATGAGACAGGCGCGCTAGGCGCTGCTGGCGTGATTTTGGAAGCTGATAGCGGCAAGGTAATCGCTATGGCTAATCACCCTACTTACGACATCAATATGTTTGCTAGAGGCATCAGCAGCGCTGAATTCAATACCTTGCTGGCAGACGACCGCACACCGCTTCTGAACAGAGCGATATCTATGCCTATCCCTACTGGCTCGGTCTTCAAAGTAGTAATGGCCACAGCCCTACTTGAGGAAGGTGCGGTGCAGAGCAGTTCACGCTATAATTCGGGCTGTTTTGAGCTTCCAGGCGGCTACAAGCTCTGCGAGGCAGATAATCGCAACTACGGTAACTTAGATCTAATTCAGGCTATCGCCCGCTCTAGCAACCCATACTTCTGCCAGGCTACCGTGGCTTTAGCTCGCAAGACCGGTAGCGACCAGGCTGCTATTCGCAAATTAAACGAGTATTTTACGGCCTTTAAACTCGGCAGCCGCAGCGGTATCTCTCTTCCTGGCGAGCAGCCTGGTCTAATGCCTACCCCGGAGCTAAAACAGAGTCTGCAAGGCGAGAATTGGTTTCTTGCAGATCTGTGCAATACTGCAATCGGCCAAGGCCTGGTCAGCGCCACACCGCTACAGATGGCAGTAGTTGCCGCCGCCATCGACAATGGTGGCAAAGTATACAAACCTCAGATCATCGACCACTTGCAAAACGAGCTACTAGAAAAAAGCGTAGTCGAGCCTGAGGTGGTTAGCCAGCTCCCAGCTAGCCAAAAGACTCTGGATATTGTGCGCCAAGGCATGCGCGCCGCCGTAGATACCGGTACCGCCAAGGGCCTAGCAGGCCTGCCAGGCGACATAATAGCTAAAACCGGTTCGTCCGAAGCGGTAGTCCGTACCCAAAGTGGCCGGACCATCGACGGGGCGCACTCCTGGGTTATCGGCAGTTTCGAGCATGGAGGTAAGCGCTACGCATTTGCGGTGGCCTTGCAGTTTGGCGGTCGCGGCTTCAGGTCGGTACCGGTGATGGGTGAGTTCATAAAGTGTCTAAACAAGGATTTTCAGGGTTGTTTAGTGTAGAATTATGGTACTTAACTGTTAACTGCAAATGAGCTAGCTTTACAAATGCCTACTATCATCACAATTGTCGCCCTGGTTGCAGCTGTAGTAATTGGAGTTAGCTATGTCTGGTACCGAAGTCAGCCCTTTGGGAAATCATCGGCACTGCAAGTACTGGACCTATTCCTACTCCAACTATTTTTCTTCTTTCTAATTGCCAGGATACTGGGGATAATATACTTCAGCGAGCAATTACCTACCACCTGGGCGCTGCTACCTCTGACGCAGCCAGAAGAGGAAATCAGGCTTTTGGCAGCTTGGCCCTGGGTATTTTTTAGATTCTACGACGGTGTATTCTTATTCATCGAAGCTGGTATGGCAGCCACATTGGGCCACATTGCCTTTAGATCGATGCACGCCCTAAGAGTTAAACACGAGCAGTTGCAAGTCATAGGTGGCGCTAGTTTTATGCTGGCTTTATTACCTATGGGGGTGGCGATGATCATAAATAACTACTTACCCAATGATTTCAATCCAGCAGTTAGTATCGCATTTCTTTCTCTTACAACAGTTATTGCTATAGTGAGCAGCCTATTTATCACTAAACGCATTGCTTTCTACTTTATGATCTTTGTCTCACAGACGTTGGGGCTATTGTTTGTAAATGTGGCAGCTGTCGAACCCCAAAGATTGGCTCTGGTTTATCTACTGCAAGTCGGAGGAATAATTCTCACTCTGCTACTTATCTTGAGTGAACTAGGCAAAAGCTCATCTGCATATGAAGCAACTCAGGTCAGAACTAGAAAGCCTGAGCTATCATGAGTGACTTGCCAGCAATTACAACAAGCCTCCAGGTAGAAGGGGATAGCGAAGGGATGAGATTGGATCTCTATCTAGCCAAGATGATCCCCAAATTCTCTCGCAGTTTTCACAAAAACCTGATCACCACCGAACAAGTCTATATCAATGATGCTGTGGAGTTCCATCCACAATACAGAGTCAAAATTGGCGATAGCATTGAGATTAAAATCCCCCCGCAGCCTGACCAATACGTCATCAAGCCCGTCAAGATCGACTTCAAAATCATTTTCGAGAATTCGGAGCTGCTGGTTATCGATAAGCCCGCTGAGATGGTTGTCCACCCTGGTTCAGGCCATTTTAATGACACACTTGCCAATGCAGTGAAATATTATTTGGCGGATAAATCAGAAGATCAATTCGGTCCCGAGAGAGCAGGCCAGGTACATAGGCTAGATAAGCCAACGTCGGGAATAATCCTATTTGCCAAATCTCCCACGAGTTTATGGTTCTTATCTAAGCAATTTGCTGATAGGATGGTGTATAAGACATACATCGCTACTGTTAGAGGGGAGTGTCCTGTTAAATTCGTGTCCGACAAGGCAATCGGAAGAGATAAGCTCAATAGGCAGAAGTTTTCCTCGAGATCAGAAAAGACCCGATTAGCGCAAACTGAATTTCGCAGATTATACTCCAATGGCAAGTACAGCGTGGTTATCTGCAAGCCGCGCACAGGTCGAACCCATCAGATCAGAGTTCATCTATCTGAGGCAGGTTATCCAATTGTGGGAGACATTAAGTATGGAGGTGGTAAGGCGGACAGAATGCTCTTACACGCCTACAAGTTATCCCTACACATTTCTCCTGATGATATTGATATGAAGGAGTTTACAGCGCCTTTGCCAGGTGACTTTAAACAAGTATTAACCCAACTAAATTGTGACCCCGCACAAATTGAGAAACAACTCCTCCTCTAAAACCAGCCAGCCGGTCAAGCCCAGAGTTTCTGGAAGGCCTAGGTCTTCAATAAAGCCTAAGGTAGCTGTTAAATTGAGATTGCCTGCTATACTCACGAACCTCGTTAAGCCTAGAGCCTCAACTAAATCCAGGGCTCTTCCCAAGTCCGTTGAGTCAACTAGTAGAAATCTTCCTACTAAGTCACTTCTAATTCCTGCTGTAATAATCGTTTTAGTTTTGATTGTGTGCGCAGCAGGACTTTGGTTATTTGTGCAGAATATTAGTTTTACAGGCAGAGAAGTTGCTAAGCTAAAAAATTGGCAGGGCGATCATAATCTCAATGTGCTTTTTATTGGAGTAAACGACGATGATTCAAATTTACGGGTTTCGGCACTTCAACTTAGCTACTTAAGACCGCAGGAGAAAAAAATGTCGCTGCTGGCAATTAACCCAGATTTAGGGGTGGTGCGCGGAGAGGGTAAAATTTTGAGTTATCGAGTATTACTCCCTCAGCTAATCTCTGAGCAAAAACTCGCTAACGCACAATTAGCCACTGGAGAATTAGAGAACTCAGACTCCAACAATAAATACGCTGCAATTTCTGAATTTATCTATCTGCTTGAGGCCGATCTGGGTATAAAAATTGATCGTTATGTCTTAGTGCAAAAATCGGTTAAAAATGCATATCTAGGTAGCTTTACACCAATTATGGTTGGGAGCACTACTGCAAATACCGATAGTGCAACTAACACGTCAGCAAAATTAAGAGCACAAAATGAGCTGGCTAAGAGGTATATTACCGAGTTCAGCTCAGTCATCAAATCGCCTCTCTACCTAGGGGTTTTACCGTTTTTAGCAGAGGAGAAGGGTATCGCTACAAACTTCACTACTGCAGAGCTGCTGAAGCTATTAGAGGTATTTCGCAGTATACCTTCATATAATGTCAGTGAGCAGATAACTTCGGAGGACCTGGCTTATATTCGCGAAGGGATCCTGATACTCGATAGGACTAAGTTCGATAATTCACTAAAGAAGTCATATTCAGATTTGCAAGTGCAAATTGAGCAAGGTAGAGTAGATGTCATTAATGGAAGTGGCAGAACAGGCCTAGCCAGTAAAGTGCGCAGGCTTCTTACAAATTACGGTTATAATATTGTCAAAGTCGGTAATACTAGCGAGGTGCTCGCCCGAAATACTCTTTATGTAGCATCCCCAGAAGATTTTCCCCAAACCATTGAGGGCTTGAGTCGGCTATTCCCAGATCTTGACGTGCGTCATGAAGATTATCCTAACCGACCTACTGGGGACATGGTGCTGGTAGTGATATAATTTGCAAGTTAGGTTAATTTTAGCTAATCAGTTTATGTCAGGACATTCAAGATGGGCGAAAATCAAACGCGCCAAAGGCGCCAATGATTCAAAGAGAGGGACGCTATTTACCAAACTAGCCCGCAATATTACAATGGCGGCGCAGGAAGGTGGCGGCGATGCTGACATGAATTTTACGTTGAGACTGGCGATAGACAAGGCTAAACAGGCCAATATGCCTTTGGATAATATCGATAGGGCAGTTAAAAAGGGCACTGGCGAACTAAAAGGGGTTGGTAGCATGCAGAAAGTTAGCTATGAGGGGAGAAGCGCTTCGGGTGTCAGCTTTATAATCGACTGCACCACCGACAATACCAATCGCACTTATTCTGAAATCCGAGATCTAATCACTAGGGCAGGAGCTAAATTTGCAGATGCGGGCAGCATCGCCTGGCAATTTCAGGAGTTAGGCAAGTTGGAAGTTGGGGCTGCCAAACTGAAAAAATCTGAGAAATATGGAGAAGCAGATAGCTACGAGACTGTGGATGCGGCAGGTCTAGAGGAGAGTTTACTAGAGCTGACGGGTATTGAGGACTATACCTTGATCAATCCCAGCGATGACCCTGACTATGAGCCTACCGAGCAGATTCCTACTGGGAGAAAAGTCGCTGAGGTTTTTGTAGACAAAGCCAGTCTCAAGGCAGCAAGTCAGCAACTCGAGGAGCAAAATTGGCAGATCATCACTGCGGAGATAGTCAAGAAGACTGACGCTACTATTGAGGTTACGGGCGAGCAGCTGGATAAGTACCAGAACTTTAAGTTTGAGATTGAGGAGATGGACGATATCGATACTGTTTGGGATAACTTAGCCTAGTTCATATAAGTTGGCTAGCTCAAAAATCATACTAGGTATAGATTGCGGGACTGCTATTACAGGCTGGGCGATACTTGAGGCCTCAGATTTGGGTGGTGTAAACCGCAAATTGCAACTAAAAGATTGCGGGATTATAACCACCCATAAGTACTCACCCGAGGTCGAAAGACTCAAAGAACTAGGAGACTCAATTGGTGAACTCATTAGCGAGTTTCAGCCTACAGAAATGGCCATCGAAGACATCTTCTTTTTTAAGAACGCTAAGACTGTTATCAAGGTCAGCCAGGCTAGGGGTGTAGTAATTTATAAAGCAGTGAGCGCTGGACTACAGGTATTTAGTTATACGCCTTTGCAAATTAAACAGACTCTTACAGGTCACGGTCGGGCTGATAAGGCCCAAATGATGTCGATGGTCAATCGTGTCTTGGGGATTGCACCTGAGAAAAGTATCACCCAGGACGACGCTGCCGACGCTGTCGCGGTAGGTTATTGCCACTATTTGCGCACAAATTAGTTGAACGAAAGTTCTGTAACCCATACTAGACAACCTTAAAAACATTGTCCAATTGCATCCATCTGTATAACTATCTTGCTCAATATCACTTGCAGACACACCCGAAAACTGATCATTTGAACCTGTTGCAAAGTGGGTTTGGTGCTATCATATATGTATGATCAGATTGCTAGTTGGCGAAATTAAAGTGATGAAAGGTGACTACCTAATCTTGCAGGTAGGGCAGGTTGGGTACAAGGTAGAGAGTATGGCACCATTTAGACTTGGCTTGGTTGGTAATAGTGTTGAGCTGTATATCTATACCCATGTGAGAGAAACCGAGCTGCGGCTATTTGGATTTGCAAGTATGGACGAGCTGGAGATGTTTGAGCGCCTGCTATCAGTCTCTGGTATTGGCCCTAAGTCCGCCCTTTTGATAATGGCCGAGCACTCACCTGCCAGAATTGTGCAGGCTGTTAAGCTGGCAGATCCTACCGTCCTGAGGGTTAAAGGAGTTGGCAGCAAGAGTCTAGCCAAGATTGTAATTGAGCTAAAGGGTAAGCTAGATGACTTTATTGGGCTTAAAGAGGGGAGCGATGCCAGTCTGGATGGACAATCAGGGCGATTGATATACACCGGCGCGGGTAGCCAAGAGGATTCAGAATTGTTTTCAGCACTGGAGAATTTAGGATTTAGTAGCGAGCAAATTAAGCAGGTGATTGAGTCGGTTCCCAAAGACGAAACTCTTGGGCAGCAAATTAAAGCCGCCCTGAGTTTGTTGAGAAATTAGTTTATTATAGATATACGTTTATATGCCAATATCTAGATTAGTGAATGCCCAGGCTGAAAGCCTAGAACCAGAGGACGAACAAGTCGAAGTAAGCCTCAGACCACAAAATTTTAACCAGGTTATCGGCAGAGAAAAGGAAAAGAAGACTTTGGCTATGATGATATCTTCGGCTACCAAGAAGGATGAGCCACTCGATCATCTTCTGTTTCACGGGCCTCCTGGCCTAGGGAAGACTTCTCTAGCACATGTCGCAGCTGTAGAAATGGGAGTTAGTCTTACTATCACTTCGGGACCTGCCATCATCCGCCAAGGAGACCTAGCAGCGCTATTTACGAGCCTGCCTAAGCGAGGTATTCTGTTTATCGATGAGATACATAGGCTCAATAAGACTATCGAAGAGGTGATGTATCCCGCCATGGAGGATCGAGCCTTGGATTTGGTAGTGGGTAAGGGCGCGGGAGCGCGCACCATGCGAATCGACCTAGAGCCATTCACTATAATCGGCGCCACAACTAGAGTAGGACTGCTGAGTAAACCACTCTTAGACCGTTTTGGCGCTGATTTCCGCCTAGATTACTACAGTGATAGTGAGATGGTAGAGATTGTTGAGCAAAAGGCGCGGCTGCTAGGCACTCAGATCGACCCAGGGGCAGCTAGGATTCTGGCTACTACCGCCCGCAGGACCCCCAGAATCGCCGTCAAAATTCTCAAAAGGGTTAGAGATAACGCCATTTCACAGGACTTGGAGGCAATTACACCTCAGCTTGTCACTCAGACGCTCGATCTACTAGGAATTGACCCCTTGGGCTTAGATTACCTCGATCGCAAGATACTGCACACATTGATCACCGCATTTGGCGGCCGACCAGTTGGACTCAGTTCGCTGGCAGCCTCTCTCTCGGAGGAGATCGATACCTTGGCAGATGTGTATGAACCATTTCTCATGCAGGAAGGCTATATCCAGCGTACGCCCAGAGGCCGAGTTCCTACAGCAAAAGCCTACAAGCATCTTGGATTAGAGTATAATAATGAAAGTTAACTTGTAACTTAGACAATGAATACTAGA
>CALFHW010000073.1 GCA_937876695.1 uncultured bacterium | reverse complement strand
GAAGGACGTGGTACACTGCGAAAAGCTCTGGTCAGCCGTGTGCAGGCGCAAGCAGCCAGAGATGTCCGAATGGGGAAACCCGGCACAGCGAACCTGTGTCACCCGGTGACGGGGGGTAAGTGGGGGAACTGAAACATCTCAGTACCCTGAGGAAAAGAAAAGATTCCGCGAGTAGTGGCGAGCGAAAGCGGAGGAGCCCAGTGTCCAACAAGGGCGGACGTGAGCCGAACTGTCTGGGAAGGCAGGTCAAAGAAGGTGAGAACCCTGTAGGCGAAGGGGAAGTCTGGGGACACGAAGAGTACGGCAGGGCACGCTAATCCAGCCGGAAGATGGGGAGACCACTCTCCAAGGCTAAATACATGAGACGACCGATAGCGAACCAGTACAGTGATGGAAAGGTGAAAAGAACCCCGGCGAGGGGAGTGAAAGAGAATCTGAAACCGCGCGCTTACAACCGGTCGGAGGGGGGAAAGCCCCTGACGGCGTGCCTTTTGGAGCATGAGCCTGCGAGTAAATCGGCGTGGCAAGCTTAAGGGAGTGAACACCCGGAGGCGAAGCGAAAGCGAGTCTGAAAAGGGCGAGAGTGGCGCTGATTTGACACGAAACCAGGTGAGCTAACCATGGTCAGGGTGAAGGTTCGGTGACACGAACTGGAGGCCCGAACTCACGTTTATTGCAAAAAACGGGGATGAACTGTGGTTAGGGGTGAAATGCCAAACGAACTTGGAGATAGCTTGTTCTCCTCGAAATAGCTTGAGGGCTAGCGTCGGATGATGACCGTGGGAGGTAGAGCACTGAATGGGCTAGGGGGCGTAGAGCTTACCGAACCCAATCAAACTGCGAATGCCTGCGGGGTAATCCGGCAGTCGGACTGCGGGAGATGAGTTTCGTGGTCGAGAGGGAAAGAACCCAGACCCGCCGCTAAGGTCCCGAAGTATCAGCTAAGTGGGAAACGATGTGGTCGTGCAAGGACAGCCAGGAGGTTGGCTTAGAAGCAGCCACCCTTGAAAGAGTGCGTAACAGCTCACTGGTCGAGCGCGGCTGCGCGGAAAATGGAACGGGGCTAAAGCTGAACACCGAAGCGCGGGACCCGAGAGGGTGGTAGAGGAGCGTTGCGACAGCGGAGAAGGCGTACCGGCAAGGTGCGTTGGAGCGGTCGCGAGTGAGAATGCAGGCATGAGTAGCGAAAACGATGTGAGAACCGTCGTCGCCGAACGTCTAAGGTTTCCGACGGAAGGTCAGTCCGCGTCGGGTTAGTCGGGCCTAAGCCGAGGCTGAAAAGCGCAGGCGATGGACAACCGGTGAACATTCCGGTACCGAATATGGGAGCGAAGCGCGCGTCTTCGGGAAGCTGAGCCTCCGGGTGGATGGAGGTGGCAAGCGGCGCAAGCCGTGACGCCGGGACGGAAGTCCAGAAGTCAGTGGGTAGGGGACCGAGAAAAAGCGATTAGCGATGAAGATATTCGCCCGTACCACAAACCGACACAGGTAGACGAGTAGAGAATACTCAGGCGAACGGGAGAACCCTTGTTAAGGAACTAGGCAAAAAGGTCCCGTAACTTCGGGAGAAGGGACGCCGCTGCAAGGCGGTCGCAGAAACCAGGCTCTACCGACTGTTTACCAAAAACACAGGTCTGTGCAAACGCGAAAGCGGACGTATACGGGCTGACACCTGCCCAGTGCCGGAAGGTTAAGAGGAGCGGTGCAAGCTGCGAATTGAAGCCCCGGTGAACGGCGGCCGTAACTATAACGGTCCTAAGGTAGCGAAATTCCTTGTCGGGTAAGTTCCGACCCGCACGAAAGGTGTAACGAGTGGAGCACTGTCTCAACGAGGGACCCGGCGAAATTGAAGTACGTGTGAAGATGCGCATTACCCGCAGCAGGACAAAAAGACCCCGTGGAGCTTTACTGTAGCTTGCCATTGCGTTAGGGTTTCGTCTGTGTAGGATAGCTGGGAGGCGGAGAAGTTGGAGCGCTAGCTTCGATGGAGCCAACGGTGAAATACCAGCCTGACGGAACCTTGACCCTAACCCTTCGGGGGACAGTGGCAGGTGGGCAGTTTGACTGGGGCGGTCGCCTCCGAAAAGGTAACGGAGGCGTTCAAAGGTGGGCTCAGGCTGAATGGAAACCAGCCGTGGCGTGCAAAGGCAAAAGCCCGCTTGACTGCGAGGGGAACAGCCCGAGCAGAGTGGAAACACGGACTTAGTGATCCTACGGCCCGGAGTGGAACGGCTGTAGCTTATCGGACAAAAGCTACCCCGGGGATAACAGGCTAGTCTTGTCCAAGAGTTCACATCGACGACAAGGCTCGGCACCTCGATGTCGGCTCATCGCATCCTGGGGCTGGATAAGGTCCCAAGGGTTGGGCTGTTCGCCCATTAAAGCGGTACGTGAGCTGGGTTCAGACCGTCGTGAGACAGGTCGGTCTCTATCCGCTGTGGGCGCAGGGAACTTGAGGGGCGCTGTCCTTAGTACGAGAGGACCGGGATGGACGGAGCGCTCGTGTGTCGGTTGTGCCGCCAGGCGCAGAGCCGAGTAGCGATCTCCGGAACGGATAACCGCTGAAAGCATCTAAGCGGGAAACCGACCCCAAGATGAGGTTCCCCACTGTGAAAACAGGTAAGACCGCTGGGAGACGACCAGTGAGATAGGCGGGGGGTGGAAGGGCAGTAATGTCTGGAGCTGACCCGTACTAATGGTCGAGGGCTTTGAGATGTGATGCAGGGGAGTGGACGCTCTCTGGGAGTGTCACACGGCAGCGCGAACCGGAAGGTAAGAGCTTGCGAGCGGAAGTCAACTCATCGTCAGACGTGCGCGACCCTTTCCGATGAAGGGAAGGGAGAAAGGCAGGAGGAGAGCGAGCAGGTGTTGGTGGTCTGAGCGGTGCGGGTACACCCGGCTCCATCTCGAACCCGGCAGTTAAGGGCACCAGCGCGGATGGTACTGCGAGGGCAGCTTCGTGGGAGAGTACGTCACTGCCAACCTTTGTTTT
>CALFHW010000072.1 GCA_937876695.1 uncultured bacterium | reverse complement strand
GCCAATTATTCATGTATCCCCCATAGCGGAAATCTAGTGTGATTGAATTTTTAGAGTCCTCAACCATTTTTGTTAGTTCGTCCTGGAATATGACTCTACTAGTCAGGTTTGGATTCTCGGGCTGAATATCACCCATACTTATCATACACATTAAATATAAATTTCTATGCGAGATTATACTACAGTGACCTACCTGACAACCAACAATCACAATTAATTAGATGCTTTGCCACCTGACTTTGCACTTTTCTAATTTGCCTTGTAAACTTAATTAATGTCAAAATATAAATCCAAACAGCAACTTGCTGAAGAGATTACGACCGAAAAAGCAAAACTCGACAAATTATTGGCGAACGTTGACCCGAAGTTACAAACAACTGAGTTGGTCACTGGAGAGTGGACTACCAAGGACATCATTTGCCACTTAGCTAAATGGCAGGAAATGGTTTTGTGCTGGTATGCAGATGGGTTAGCCGGCAAGGCTACGGCAGTTCCTCATGCAAAGTATAAGTGGAATCAGCTTCCTGAACTCAATCAGGAGATATACCTGGCATACAAGGACTATTCGTTAGAGCAGGCTCAAGCTTTTTTCAGTAAAAATGAAGCGGGTATTATAAAACTATTTGAAGAACTAACAGAAGATGAACTGCTGAAGACAGGTCTCTACGCTTGGATGAACAAAAACGCATTGATCGCATATATCGGATCCTGCACAGCCAGCCATTACAAATGGGCAGCAGACTTAATCAAGAAGAAGTTCAAATAAGTCCTAATTGCTCTCTCAGTCCTGTTCGAGGGAATTTAACCCACATATTAGCTAATTTCAACTTCAAAAGCGGAAAAAGGTCTCTATGCAGCGCGGCCTGATCCCAGTCTAATTCAGGATAATTGCTAAGCAGCGTCTCAATCTCATCTGCAATGGTAAACTCGATATGCTGCCAGTCTGATTTATGCTGACTACCGGGTTCAGGCTCTAGCAGCTCAATTATCTCGATTTCATAGCTTTTGTAGGTAATTTTCTCAGCTAATATATAGGAAGCAATCCTCCTGCCGTTTAGTGTCGGCTCCTTGCCGAGCCTTCCCATCCCAGCCAGCTCTAGCTTGAGACTTTCGTATTCAGCTGGCGAGGAAGCTTGATAGGCGAGATGATCGAACTCAAGTTTAGATAAGTCTATTCCAGTTTTGGCAAGCTCAGCAAAAAACCTATCCAGAAACTGCACCGATGTATCGATAATCATGTTTTGAGTATACTAAAAATTAATTTCTTTCGGAGGAACAGGACTCGAACCTGCAACCACACGCACCCGAAGCGCGCATTCTAGCCAATTGAACTACCCTCCGCTTCTAGCTAAATTCTACACCTGGGAGCATGCCTCGACCAATATTTCAATACATTCCTAACTTTCGTGCTTTCCAACCCGTTAGCTCAGCGCCTGCATACACTTCACTAACATCTGGTATGATGCGCTCCTGGCGGCGATTTGGTTGAGACTGCCAGTGAAATACAGATCTAGCTTTGGCGCATAGAAAGAGAAGGCGCCGCTTAAACCTGAGTGCCCTAAAAGCTCTGGGAACTTTCTAAACAAGGTGAAAATCGCTGGGAGCTGGAACATCATCAGTCCCACTCCGTAACGTAGAGGGAAGAAGATGCGATTATACTCGGCGGTCATTTCGAACAGGTACTCCTCAGGGAAAATCTCACCTTGGAAGAAGGCTCTTAAGAATCTGGCCGAGTCTTGACTATTGGAAACGATTCCGCCATCAGGGCCAAATGAAGCCATCGCTTGTGGAATATACAGAGAATTTTCGCGGTAATAAAGCGGAATCAGTGCAGAATCCTGCTGACCTACCTCAAACAAATAGGTGTTTTTAAGACCCAACGGCCCAAAAATCTCTTGCTGAAAAACTTCTCCGATCTTTTTGCCCCGCAAACGCTCGATTATCCCGCCTAAAAGCTGATAGTTGGTATCTGAATAATACGCCTTGCCGGGAGCTCCAGGCTTGAACTTAGGCTTTAAGCTTCTCACCATAGTTAGTGCCGATTCTAAAGTCCAAGGCATGTCTTTGCCTGCCATCAAGTCCTCCTCTGCACTCTTACTGCCGCCATTTTTGCCGCTAAAGTAATCCGCCAGACCTGAAGTATGTGCTAATAATTGCCTCACGGTGATCTGCTGCGAAAAGTCCACCCCACCAATTACACTGATACCGGTAATTTCACTGTCCTTATAAAACTTAGACAACTGGTCATCCAATTCCAATAGCCCTTCGCTGCGCAGCTTCATTATAATAGAGGTAGTGTAGATCTTGGTGGTGCTAGCGATAAAATACCTGCTTTGCTGGGTAAAATTGCCCGCCTGCCCCTCAAATACCACCTCACCCTTGCCATTTTCAATGCGCAGACAGCCGCCATGTATGTTTTTGCCTCTGCTAGCACTCTGAAAAGTCTTCTCTAACTTAGCTAACTGATTCGAAGTTATCTCCGTCTTCATGAAAATTTAGCTAATAATTTATCCAAAACTTTTTCGAAGGTCTGTATCTCTGCTGCAGATATTTTCTGTCCCTGGCCTAATAACACTTTTTCTCGGAATGCTCGTTCTAGATAATCAGAAGCCCGCTCAAATCTATCTTTTCCTTTGGCTGTGAGAGTGATGATTTTTACTCTTCTATCGCCGACTTGGTCACTGACAGTTACCAAGTCGTTTGCGACTAATGCAAAAATAACCCTACTAATCAGACCTTTGCTGTATTGGCTATATTCAGCAATCACTTGCTGTGAGACGCTCCCAACGCCATGAACGACGCTTAGAACCTCAAACTGCGAGTAGGTCAGCTGGAATTCCCTTTGTAGAATCTCCCCGCCCTCACTATTCATCCGCGCGGTTAAATTATTGATTTTATGAGTTATAAAGTTGGCCATATGTAAATTAGTTTAGTTGTAAACGGTTTACTTGTCAACTATATTTGTAAATTCTCGCATTCCCATTTCAGATTGGATTATAATTTGGTTATGCAAAAAAGCAGTAATCGCAAATTATGGCTGGTGACAATACTCTGGATAACAGCAGTGACAGTTCTACTTTCATCCCTGGTGGTAGGATCCGCAATAATTGGCAAAAGCTTCTGGGATCGCTCGCAAGCTACTCAAGTGGCTGGACAATCAGATGTAATTGCTGAGGAACTAATGAGTGTCAATCCGCTGATTAATACAGAAAGCTACCAAGTAACTCGCGTAATCGACGGTGATACCATAGCGTTGGAGGGACTCGGTACTGTCAGAATTATTGGCATCGATACCCCTGAGCTAAGGTCCAGTCAGGGAGGCGCCGAGTGCTTTGCCCTGGAGGCCAAGCGAGAGTTAGAGGATCTCGTCAAAGGCAAATCAGTCTACCTCGAATACGACCCCAGCCAGGACAGACTCGACCGCTATGGGCGAACATTGGCATATATGTTTACAGAAGGTGTGCCTAAGGGTCAAGTACAGCAAGGGACACCAATCGATCTGGGATTGGAGCTTATCCGCACAGGCTACGCGTTTGAATACACCTATAGAAATCCCTATAAATACCAGCAGCAATACAAACAGGCCGAAAGTATGGCTCGCCAGCAGGCTGCGGGGCTGTGGAATCCATTAAACTGCAATCGGGGCAGTTAGTGGAAGCCAGAGAGTGAACACGCTGCCTTTACCTAATTCTGATTCTACTTGGACACGCCCACCCATCAGCTTTGCAAGCTCAAATGCCACATACAAGCCAATTCCAGTTCCGCCTGGTCTGGCAAAATTCTTGAATCCTTCCTTAACACCTGCGATATGCTGATTGACACGGTAAAACTTCTTGCCAAGATTTGGAATATCCTCTGGAGCAATCCCTTCGCCGCTATCCTCAACGCTAACGCCCATCACGCCGTCTGCAGTTCTCAGGCTCAAGCTGATTTTGCCGCTCTGAGTGTACTTAATTGCATTGCTAACCAGATTGCCTACCAGCTGAATAATACGCTCCGGATCACCCTGCACATGTGTAGATTGCGCGACGCCAGCCGGATCAGCGCCAATATCTTGTAGATTGACTAACTGTAGACCTTTTTTCTCTGCTTCTGGTTTAAAGTTGTCGGTAACAACAGCTAGCACCTTACTCAAGTCCACCTGTTCCACCCTCAAATTAACCTTGTGACTGTCCATAACCGCGCTAGTCAAAATCGCCTCCAGTAGGTTGATCTCTCGCTTGATATTGTCGCGGATGGTGTTGTCATACTTATCAAATCGCTCCTGATCCATTTTGCCGGGTACGGGCTGGATGCCCTTAGCAAACACATCGTAATAGTTACGAATAGTGCTCATCGGTGTGCGCAGTTCGTGGGCTAGGATATCAAGCATATCTCTCTCTTTACGGGCGATTTCCTCTAGCTCGTCTACTTTAAGCTTGAGTTGACCTACTAGGCGCTCCTTTTCGGCAAATGACTGGGAGTTAACAATAGAAATACCGATGCTCTTAGTAAGCAACTGTAGTGCTGCGATACGATCCTCAAAGCTATCTTTAGAGGTGGCAAATACGACTGCACCGATTACCTCGTCATCAAATACAATAGGGATACTGACATTCATATTGATACCAATTACCTTGCCAGCTTGAGAAACAAGGAAGTCTGGCAAGACTTCCTTGGTGTAGCCGCTTAGGTCACGATTATAAATTAACTTCCTGGAAATTACAGACTGCACTACCAAGTTCTGACTTTCTGGGCTAATTTTGATTTTTAGTACCGAAATAGGTTTGCCAATGGTGCGTGTGAACAGCTCTGCCTTGGCACCTCCCGCAATTGTCTTAGCTGTCAGGTCTTTACCGCGTTTGAGCAGCAACACTGCCCCCAGCAGCCCAAATTTATCTACTATCGCGTCAATGGAATACTGCAATACTTCCTCCAGTGAGCGTGTAGCTAAGATCTTATCGTTGATTTCGGAGATAATTTCTAACTGGATGTTCAGCCTTGCGAGTTGGCTGCGTAATAAAGTGTTCTCACCAGCTGCATCCACAGGCACAACTGCGTTTGACGATGACTTTCTTCTTCCGAATAGAAACATACATTACCAGTAAAGTTTAGATGCGCGCGAGCTGCTTAGATATATAATCTAACAAATCCCTTGCATCCTTATTATCACTGTTTGCTGAATTTCTAGCAAGCTCCAGTTGATAAAACTTGAGTAAGTCCTCTATAACCTGGAAATGGATTGTTCCCTTCATCTCTTTAATTCCTTTCAGCAGATAGCGTACGAAAGCTTTAGCTTTTGGTTGTGTTTCATCTTCTCTTTCTGACTGAGCAAAACCAGATACCTCTCCAGAAACAATGAGTCTGGAAAGGTTGGGAGCAGTGTTGCCTGAATCAATGTCTGCATCATAATCAGTGACTCCATCCAAGAAGACATGTAGGAAAGGTACGAGCTCATAGTATTTCTGGAGAGTTTTTAGATGACCTGCAAGTCCAAGTTCATTACTAGCTGCAGCTTCAATAACTGCGTAAGCCAGCATGGGACTACCAAAGTACATGTAGCCATGGGGATTGCCTTTAAGCCAGTTAGGTAAGGAGGAGAAATCAATTCCCATTTTAGAGGCATAATCTGATTCGTTGTTAACAAGACGGTGGTAGAGTTTGGTTCTCTCGGTGGCATTACGAATATGCATACCTTCTACACAAGCGCCGTAATTCATAATTGTCTGCGCAATCAACCTACGCGCTGCGCGACTATTTTCACCATTGCCAAGAATATTATCTAACGCCTTACCTAAGGTCCCTCTAGCACTATCTAATTTAATGCTGAGCTCTTCCGAAAGCGCGAAGTTATTATCAGCATCTTGATAATTATCGTGAAAGTCATCAGGTGCAACTAAAGCAACCAGATTCCTATATAGCCCCATACCTTGTGTAAATCGTCGCTCTACAGTGTCCTGGTCGTCATTCTCACTGCCCGTAAATCGTTCAGAAAGGTTGTCATTGATATCTACTAACAGGCCCTGCAAGTAGCCGAGTGCAATTGTTAGATCAGGAGATAAATCCTGCTCATATAGGTATGGTTGCGTGAATGAACCGATGACTGCTGCTATGTTCCCTTCTGAGGCTTCCACAGCGTCATTAACCGCCTGGTCCTCTGGGCTCAATAGTCCCCCGCCTACAACCTCAACTTTAAACAGTCCCCCAAGCTGCCCAGCTATTTTAAATGCCTCTTTTACGCCTTCCTTGGTCCATCGGGGGAACGCTTTCAGAATCTTGTCTAAGGGGTTCTCTGCTACATAACCCTCTATGGGCAAGGCCTTCGAACTTGGTTGTTTAGGTGACATTTCATTTGATGGCATATCTATCGTTGACATCTGGTATTGGCCTATTATCAAATACTATTAAAACTAAACTTTATTTTACATCTTATTATATCACAAATATAGATCCTCTATATCCCTAATAGAATATATTCTCTTGTCACCAATAAGATATTGCTGAATCTATATTAATTAATTACATAAATGTGTGCTATTTTTAAGAAAAGGTAACTATTTGACATCTTGTAAAGTATACGTTACTATATGTACATAATATTTTACAGACACGAAATGCCCGAACAAGAAAAAAGTAACCTTATCTCCTTAGCGACAACGCTATTAGTATCATTGCCATATTTTGCCTTTCTATACTTTAGATACCAAGCAGAAACCTTCAGCGGTAGTGACAGCGAGCTATCTTTCTGGGCATCTGCAATATTGCTTATGATCCCACTCAGAATAGTAGCTGAGATTCTAATGTACATACTCGTCACTGTAGCCACAGGAATAGTAACTGGGAAAGAGGAGAAAACGATCAAAGACGAACGTGACAATATGATAGAACTTCGTGCCAATCAGAACAGTTATGCTATTTTTATCATCGGATTTATGGGGGCGATGCTCGCAGTTGCTAGCACAGGATCGATTACCACCATGTTTGTAATAATCATCGGCTCAGGATTTGCCTCTGAACTTATGGGAATTGTGTCGAAAATAGCTTTTTACCGAAAAGGACTTTCAATATGAAGACTTCAAATACACCCAGAAGAGGAAAAGTAATGAGAGCCGCAATTTACGAAACCTATGGAGCTCCTGAAGTATTAAAAGTTGTTAATTTGCCTCTACCAGTTGTTAAAGATGATGCAGTGCTCATTAAGGTTCGCAATAGTAGTGTGACTGCTGCCGATTGGAGAGCCAGAGGGCTCAAACTCCCGAAAGGTTTTGGATTTGCAGGTAGGCTTATGTTTGGCATAAATGGTCCTAGGCAGCAGATTCTAGGTACAGAGATTGCAGGAACTGTTGTTGAAATTGGCAAATTAGTTAAAAAGTTTAAGGTTGGAGATGAGGTATTTGCATTCCCAGGAGCGAAGTTTGGCGGGTATGCGGAGTATAAGGCGATGCCTGAAAATGGCTTGGTTTGTCACAAGCCTGCTAATCTGAGCTTTGAGCAGGCGACGGCATTGTCATTTGGCGGCACCACCGCGCTGCATTTCTTGCGCAAGGCTGGCGTTAAGCGAGGCCAAAAAGTGCTTATCAACGGCGCATCAGGCGGTGTAGGCAGCGCGACTGTGCAATTAGCAAAATACTACGGGGCCGAGGTGACTGCTGTTTGCAGCGGACCAAATGCTGATTTAATGAGATCTATTGGCGCTGATCATGTAATCGACTACAAAAAAGAAGATTTCAGCCAGAACGGTCAAAAATACGACGTTATCTTAGACACTGTGGGTAATGCCCCATTCCAGCGTTCACGCGGGTCCTTAGTGCCTGGCGGCAAATTGGGTCTAGTAATTGCCAGTCTAGGTGAAATGGCGAGCGCCCCTTTGCAAAGCTGGAAAAGTGGGTTCAAAATTATCTCGGGATCTGGTCCTGAAAGACTAGAAGATATAGAGCAGCTAGCGAAAATAGCAAGTGAAGGTAAATTTACCCCGGTCATCGACCGCAGTTATAGGCTAGAACAAATCGCCGAGGCTCATCGGTATGTGGAACTGGGCCACAAAAAAGGCAACGTGATTATTAATATTAGTTAATAAACAAACTATGCGCGCAATTAAAGTCAAAGCCTACGGTCCAGTCGAAATGTTGCAAGTAGTAGAAGTGCCCACTCCAAAGCCAGCTGCAGGCGAAATTCTAATCAAAATCCATGCCGCAGTAGTTGGTCCCGCTGACATCGCGTTTCGTAAAGCTGAACCTTTTATAGTTAGATTTTTTGCAGGAATGTTTAAGCCCAAGAATATCCCAGGCACTGAGCTTGCGGGGGAGGTTGTTGCTATCGGTAACGATGTGAAAAAATTTAGGGTGGGTGACAAGGTGATGGGCGCTTCGGCCAATGATTCTAGCGCGCACGCCGAATACATCTGCCTGCCTGAAAACGGAACGATTTCTATAATGCCTGAGAACTCGAGCTTTGCCGAGGCTGTCTCGATCTGCGATGGTCCTATGACAGCACTAGTTTTCCTGAGAGATAAGGCAAAGATCACTTCTGGCCAGAAAATATTGATAAATGGCGCCTCCGGCAGTGTCGGCTCAGCAGCGATTCAACTAGCGAAGTATTATGGGGCGTTTGTCACAGCTGTTTGCAGTAGTAAAAACTTCGAAGTAGTCAACACACTCGGCGCAGATGAATTTGTTGACTATACCCAGACTGATTTCACTAAGCAAAATAAAACTTACGACATAGTCTTTGATGTAGTTGGCAATAGCAGCTTTAAAAATTGCAGGAATATTCTGACGGAGACAGGCGTCTATCTGATGACTGTGCCGCAAATTGGGGTTATGCTGCAGACTATTAGGACCCGTAAATCTAGCGGCAAGAAAGCTATCTTTGCTGCTACTGGGCTCCAACAAAACCCAGAAAACCTGGTATTTCTTAAACAACTTGTGGAAAGGGGTAAATTGAAGCCTGTGATAGATCGCAGTTATAAGCTAGAACGGATCCGCGAAGCGCACCGCTACGTAGAGGCAGGTCACAAAACAGGGAGTGTAGTTATAGAGATGTCTTAGTTCAAAAACGACTTTTCTAGAAAGTCTATGCCGGCTTGGATTTCGCTCAAGCGGTGCTCAGCGAGCTGGCCGACATATTCACCTAGTTCTAATTTATCTATGGAAAACACTTTAGAAATGTCGACAATACTGCGCTCTTTTAACCCACCTTCCCCTTCAGAGAGTAGGATATTGCCAGGCATGTCTTGCTTGTTTTTATTGGTGGTCAGTGCGCATACAGTCACAGCTTCACCTTCATGAGCAATTACCACATGCGGATGCGCGACACTGCCCTTTAAGTTAATCCAATATATATTGCCAGTTTGCAGTTTCACAAAAAAATTATATCATTTGCAGTTAACTAAATTTTTATTAAACTAAAGTAATGGAAGAAACTAGAATTATTATTTTTGGCCTGTGGGTAGCGTTGATGCTGATTTATCTGCTTGGCGATGTGCTCAGGATCTTTGCGGGCGAATTTACCGCCGGAGAGATCGAGGGCAAAAAAGTTCACAAGCTGGTGTACTTAGGAATTTCGATGCTCATGCTAATTCCTATCCTAATGGCTGTATCCACACTGATTTTGCCGGTGCAGGCTGCGCGCATTTCTAGTATCGCCTTGGCAGCTGTTTTCTTCATATTCAACCTACTAGCAATTCCCACTTACCCTTCAGCCTACGATAGGTTTCTGCTAGTTGTGAGCCTGGTTTTCAACGTAATGACTATCTATTACGCCTGGAATTGGGTCGCCTAAGTAGCTCTACCTCAAAACCGTTGCCCACAGAACTAGCGTAAGCGGCGATAGCAGCGTGGTCAGCAGGATTGTCGATGAAGCGATTTTGCCGTCCAGTTTATACTCGCTAGCAATCGCCAGTTCGGTGAGGCTCGTTGGCATGGCGGCCTGCATAACACTGACTGTAAAAGCAGTCTGCACATCACCCTTAAAGAGGCTATAGACTACCAGCACAAGTAATGGCAGCAGCGCCAACTTAATCACCACTGCTAGCAGAGTCAGTTTGATCTCCTGCAGTTTGAAGTTGGCCGAGATAAATCCACCGATCGAGAATAGCGCCAAAGGAGTAGTTACCTGTGACAAAGAGGTAGCCGGATCTAGCACCACCGCAGGGAACTTAATCTGCAATAGTAGCGCGATAGTCCCCAGAATCGCCGACATTGTCAGGGGATTTAACAGGCCTTTCTTAAGTATTTTTTTGAAATCGATTTTCTGATCATCTTGACTAAGTTCCACCAAAGTAAGCCCCACAAATGCCAGTGTCATTGAGAAGACTATGATGTACATGTAGGCAAATTCCACATGTGCAGTGCCAAAAAAGCCTTTGATCACCGGGAAACCCATAAAGGCGATATTTCCTGTAACTGCTCCCAAGACAAGCGCTCCCGAGCGCGCATAGTTTAGCTTTAGCAGCTTACCTATTAGAAAAACAACGACGTAGGCTGCAGAGATAATCGCGCAATTGATCAGCACAAATGGCAAGAAGTCATTGATTTTTGACAGATCCGACTTAGCAATGCCTAGAAAAATCACTAACGGAAATGAAATGTTCACTAAGAACTTATTGAGCACCATGGTAGTCTCTGCTGGCAAGATCTTCAGTCTATGAACTACAAACCCAGCTAAAATCACCAGCATTAAAGATAATACAATTTCAATTGGCATAGCCTTTTACTTTGCAAAAAGTTAGATTAGTTTAATATTTTCTTTTAGGAAACTAGCTGATTTTTCAAATAACTCGCTTTCTTGCGCGTTAAAGCCAGCCTCACCTACTACCTCGCAGCCTGCTGACCCGATTTTGCTAGGCACGCCTATGCAGAGATCACTATGGCCATATTGGCCCTCTAGCAGCACGCTTAAAGGCATAACCCTCTGTTCGTCTCTGATAATTGCCCTAGCGATTACTGCCACAGCATTGCCGATACCGAAATAGGTGGCTTTTTTGCCTTTGATGATCTCGTAGGCTTTATTGCGCACCTTCTCCATTAGGCTGGCATAGAGCTGTTCGTCGACTTTCATGAGTGTTTCTAAGCCCACTCCCGAGACGGTAGCGCTGCTCAGCAGCGGAAATGAACTATCGCCATGCTCGCCGATCACATAAGCGTGGATGCTGTTGTGGTTGACATCGATTTGCTCTTCAATCGCCATCTTGAGCCTGCCAGTATCTAGGTAAGTACCGCTGCCAAACACCATGCCTTTAGGTAGGCCGCTTTCCTTAACCGCGATGTAGGTCATAATATCTACTGGATTTGTAACCATGAGCAGATAAACCTGTTTACCTGTCTGCTTGATACTTGCGACCACGCTGCGGATAATGCTGGCGTTGATTTTAAGTAGATCAATTCGAGTCTGGCCTTCTTTCTGAGCAGCGCCACAGGTGACGATTACTACGTCGCCATCTTCTAGGTGAGAATAGCCAGCCGCTGTGACTCTGACGCCATTTGTAAATTGCGAGGCATCTTGCATATCCAGTACATGTGCCCGAACTAACTCCTCGGCGATATCTATAATCAAAATTTCTTTGGCAATTTGCTGATTGAGAATGGCATAGGCAACTGAAGAACCAACCATCCCCGCACCCACCACCACTACTCTACCTGAAGGCTGAATACTCATGAAAATAAAGAATAATAATTAATACCTAATTTACAATTTAGCACTTTTACTTCACCCTGGATGTGTCTTTAGTCACTAGTATTGTTGGGAATGAATAATTCTTGACATTTATATACCCCCTGGGGTATATTTAACTTATGCAAAACAACACCGAAAAAAGAATAAACCGTGCAATTGGCCAGCTAAACGCTTTGAATTCGACCATAGCCAGTCAGGAGTACGACTGTGTGCAGGTTATAACCCAGCTCAAGGCTGTCATGGGTTCGATTAAATCTCTAGGCAAGCACATTGCCGAAGTAGAGTTAGAGCGATGCGCCCAGATGCAACTAAGCCCTGACGTCAAAAAGCTCAGGATTAACGCGGTTTTAGATGCAGCATTTTAAATTTATTTATTAACTAATTATAATTATGCAGGCCAAACAAATTAGCAAAAGCGAATTTAAATCCGAAGTTATCGATTCAGATATTCCGGTGTTAGTTGATTTCTGGGCGCCTTGGTGCGTGCCATGCTTAATGATGGCTCCAGAGCTGGACAGCCTGGCTGCGGATACCGAGCTAAACGGCAAAGTCAAAATCGTAAAGGTGAATACCGAAGAAATGGAGAACCAGAGCTTAGCTATGGAGTACCAGATCAGCAGCATCCCTAATATGAAGTTATTTAAAGGTGGGAAAGTAGTCGCTGATTTCGTAGGCATGAGGCCAGCAGCACAGCTAAAGGCTGAATTGATCAGGGAGATCGAATAAAATTAGCTGGCAAGCCTACTTGTACTTCTTGCTAACGTCCTGTAAATGCTTCTGAATGTGTGAGATTACTACCTCTAGATGTTCTAGTGGCGCATAATCCCTAGAACCGACTTTATAGGGGATTTTTTCTATGTTTCCATCCAGAATATATCTAGCAATGATCTGCTGCGCATCTCTTAGCCTCTGGCATAAATCTTCAATTGAAACACTCCTAGTGCTCTCAACGCTCGTCACGTTGACATCGGTTAAACTTCCTCTTAAGGGCTTTGCTGTCCTGCCCTCAGCCACATCTCTCAAATTCCTCGCGAAGCTCTCATGCCAAAAAGTGATGTGCCCCAGAATATCCTTAGCCGTCCATTCTGGATAAACCAGCTGTCCGTGGTCCTTATCCTGATTGAAAAACTCGATAAATTCCGTAACAGTGTTAGCTAATGACTCCAACTCTAATCTCTTACTTGCTTCAAGGTGCGCTTTCTTAAATTCATTATCGAGAAGTTCACTGATTCCTAAACAAATATCGGCGATTTTCTTGGCACCTTGTACGTACATAAGCCTGTGATCTATTGATAGCAAGCTGTTTCTGGTATCAATCTCAACAGCAGATATCTGGTCTGCCAGTTTAACTCTTTTGGCAGAGTCCGTCTCTGAAATCAATCTAGCTGCCTGCCTCTGCTTTTTCTCTTGCACAGTTAACTGTGAATATTCTGCTTTATCTGTTAACCCCTCAACTATCAGCGTAACACCTTGGCCAAATTCTTTTTGAACCTGCGCAATTGTTACAGGCGTATCCTCAACAATATCGTGTAGCCAAGCCGCGGCAACCTCTATGTCACTCCCACCGGATAGTTCTACAAGTTCCGCCACCCTTTGCAAATGATTAATATAAGGTGTTTTTTCAGGGTTTTTCTCGGTGATTCCTTCGAAATGCTTTTCAGCGTATATTTTGGCTTTATGGACAAGATTCATAACTACTTTTACTAAATCTATACTAATATTATAACTATACGACTAATCTATTAGCCAACCAACTATGAAAAATCTCCAATTCTCAGTTAAGATAAATGCCTCCAAAGAACACGTCTGGAAGGTGCTCTGGGATGATCGCACATTCAGAGATTGGTCGGGACTCATCGATGAGGGGACATACATGGCCGGCAAGATGGAAGAAGGTGAAAAAGTGCAATTCATCTCCTCGGTGTCGGGTTATGGGGTGACGAGTTTGGTAGTGAAACTCACGCCAAATGAATTTGTGTTGTTCAAACACCAGAGCGATACCCAGCAAAGTGGGCGGGAGGAGCGAGATGACGAATGGACCGGCGGGTCCGAAAGCTACACTCTTGAGCAGGAGGGCGAGGTCACTACCTTAACCGTCAACAGCGAAGTCCCAGAGAATCAAGAAGAGACTTTTCTAGAAAGAATTCCAAAAGCCATAGATCGTGTGAGGGAATTAGCCGAGGCTGTCTAGTTTGAATTCTGAAGCCTCCCTACTTTATCGCCTTTTTCACTAGCTCGACGATCTGGTCCTCTTCGCTTTTGCTTATACCGACCAAGGCAAAGGCAGTCGGCCACATATTGCCTGTATCTAGTTTTGCTGGATCACTAAATCCTAAAGTTGAGTACCTCGACTTGAATTTACTCGCCGCCTGAAAAAAGCAGACTACATTGCCCTCTTTGTCCGCGTAGGCAGGCATTCCATACCATGTTTTGGGGAAAAGCTCAGGTGCGGTTTTACTAACTAATTCATGGACCTTTTGGGCGATAGCTTTGTCTGCATCGGACATCTGCGCTATAGCATCTAGGATGAGTTTTTCACCCTCTGCCCTGTTTTTACTAGCGCGGGCCTCTGCCTTAAGCTCCTTAGCGCGGGCTTTCATAGCCGCCACTTCGAAATCAGAAAAAGTACCTGTATTTTTTGTCGCTGACATTTTTGCGGGCAATAAAATCTAAAATATACTTAATTCTAATTACAGCTTATCACGGGCAATACCTGCTTTCTTAAACGCCAAACCTGCCGATTCTAGCGCCTGTCGTAATACTGGCAGTGAGGCTTTTCCCATTCCGTGCAGAGCCAAAATCTCTTTCTCGGTGTAAGTTGCTAGTTTCTGAATGGAATCAATTCCTTCATTCAGTAGCGTGTTCCTGGCTGGATTAGAGAGTAGCGCCAAAAAGTCTGAATCCTGTCTATCCAATTGATCCCTGGTATTCATTATCCAGCATTATCATAAGCTAGTTTAATCCACTCTAATATTTCTGTGTCGACATCTTTAATGTCTGCGACATTGATCTTATGAGAGCACATAGAATTTAGCTTTTCCGCTTCTAGCTTACCTTTTGCTTCATGGCCTTTTAGGTTAATCCCTATCTCAAAACGTGTTTTTGTCGCTGGGTTTAAAAGTGCGAACTGCTTTTTACGTCTCAAACTAACGTAGGTGTTTTTAGGGGCGATTTCAACATCCTTCCCGTAGGTCTGAATTTCAGCAATTAGTTTGTCATAAATAGGCTTGAAGTGTTCTTTCCCTACGTATTGTTTGGTTACCAAATCGTCTTTATTGACCGCGGAACCTGCGTCTGAGCCTTTTGATTTATGCGCAACTAAATTGGCAAAGCCGTAAGTAAGTCCGTGATCCTTTTGCAGAAATTTTATTATTTCACCATGTTTCTCAAAGCTTTGAGACTTAACAATTTTTATCCATTGAGCTAAAGTCTTACCAGTATTTTTGTGCAAATTCTCGATCATATTTAATGTTGCATTGTCCATATCTAGTTGTCCTGTCAAATT
>CALFHW010000071.1 GCA_937876695.1 uncultured bacterium | reverse complement strand
TCAGCTCGTGCCGTGAGGTGTTGGGTTAAGTCCCGCAACGAGCGCAACCCCTGTCTTTAGTTGCCAGCGAGTAATGTCGGGGACTCTAAAGAGACTGCCTGCGCAAGCAGAGAGGAAGGAGGGGACGATGTCAAATCATCATGGCCTTTATGCCTAGGGCTACACACGTGCTACAATGGCCGGTACAAAGGGTTGCCACTTGGTGACAAGGAGCTAATCCCAAAAAGCCGGTCTCAGTTCGGATTGCAGGCTGCAACTCGCCTGCATGAAGCTGGAATCGCTAGTAATCGCAGATCAGCAATGCTGCGGTGAATACGTTCCCGGACCTTGCACACACCGCCCGTCAAGCCATGGAAGTGGGGTGTACCTTAAGACGATAACCGAAAGGAGTTGTCCAAGGTAAAACTCGTAACTGGGGCTAAGTCGTAACAAGGTAGCCGTATCGGAAGGTGCGGCTGGAATATCTCTTTTTTAGAGCTCAATGTTCTGGGCTTTATGTTTCTTCCTTATTTCAAATATTATTGTTCTTTGTTTACACTGCATCGAGCTTCGATTTCGATTATCGTTCTTCGAATTTCGAAATAGTCTCGTAGCTCAGTTGGTTAGAGCACTACACTGATAATGTAGGGGTCCGCAGTTCGAATCTGCGCGAGACTACATTATAATTACACTTAATACTTATTTAGTGTAATCTAATCAAATCAGGGGGTGTAGCTCAGCTGGCTAGAGCATCTGCCTTGCACGCAGAGGGTCAACGGTTCGACTCCGTTCATCTCCACAAATATCTTCGTAAAAGAGGATATACGTTCTTTTTAAAATGGAATATAGCAATCTTTATTGATGGGCTATCATACTAAGGGAAACCTTATACACGGTTCAAGTCCGAAATTTCCAACTAGTTACTTATCATCCGTACGATTTGTAAAAAGTTCTTTGACATATTGGTAGTTAATAAAAAAATATTTACAATTTATTTAAAAATTGAAAGTTACTAAGGGCATACGGTGGATGCCTTGGGTCTGAGAGGCGATGAAGGACGTGATAAGCTGCGATAAGCTTCGGGAAGGTGCACATAACCTGCGATCCGAAGATTTCCGAATGGGGCAACCCTCTATGTTGAAGACATAGAATACCGCTTGCGGTAAGCGAACCGGGAGAACTGAAACATCTAAGTACCCCGAGGAAGAGAAAACAATTGTGATTTCCTGAGTAGTGGCGAGCGAAACGGAAATAGCCCAAACCAGTCTTGCGTGCAAGATTGGGGTTGTAGGACTGAAATATAGAATGCAGAAAAGAAGTTGAAGTGTCTGGAAAGTCACACAATATAGAGTGATAGTCTCGTAAACGTATAGTTCTGCTACTTATCAGTATCCTGAGTACCGCGAGGTCGGAGACGCCTTGTGGGAATCTAGCGGCACCATCCGCTAAGGCTAAATACTCCTCAGACACCGATAGCGCACTAGTACTGTGAAGGAAAGGTGAAAAGAACCGCGAACAGCGGAGTGAAATAGAACCTGAAACCGTATGCCTACAAGCGGTCAGAGCCCTTTTGTGGGGTGATGACGTGCCTTTTGCATAATGATCCTACGAGTTACTCGTCACTGGCAAGGTTAAGGATAATACATCCGCAGCCGTAGCGAAAGCAAGTCTTAATAGGGCGAAAGTCAGTGGCGGTAGACGCGAAACCCTGTGATCTACCCATGAGCAGGATGAAGTGACGGTAACACGTCATGGAGGTCCGAACTGATAAGCGTTGAAAAGCTTCCGGATGACTTGTGGGTAGGGGTGAAAGGCTAATCAAACTGGGAGATAGCTCGTACTCCCCGAAATGCTTTTAGGAGCAGCGTTATTTTTAGTTATACAGAGGTAGAGCTACCGATTGGGCTAGGGGGCTTCACCGCCTACCAAACCCTGACGAACTCCGAATGCTATAAAATATATCCAGCAGTGAGGCAGCGAGTGATAAGGCCCGTTGCCGAGAGGGAAACAACCCAGACCATCAGTTAAGGCCCCTAAATCTATATTAAGTTGCACAAACGTTGTCCGACTGCTATAACAGCTAGGATGTTTGCTTGGAAGCAGCAATCATTTAAAGAGTGCGTAACAGCTCACTAGTCGAGTGGTCGGGCGCGGAAGAATGACCGGGCATAAAATATAGTGCCGAAACTGTGGACTTCTTCGGAAGTGGTAGGAGAGCATTCCAGCATCTGCGAAGGTGAAACGTGAGTTTTGCTGGAGAGGCTGGAAAAGAAAATGTAGGAATAAGTAACGATAAACAAGGTGAAAAACCTTGTCGCCATAAACCTAAGGGTTCCTGATCAACGTTAATCGGATCAGGGTTAGTCGGATCCTAA
>CALFHW010000070.1 GCA_937876695.1 uncultured bacterium | reverse complement strand
CCCTGTCCAGAAAGGCCTCGATCGGCTTCAGATGGACGAAAAAGGCCACGTTCTCTACCCACCATATCTGGCCCGCGCTTGTTCAAGCGTAAAGTATTCGAGCTGCCTAGGTGGGGAATCTGTTCGGTGGAGCAATAAGGTTTCATTATTTCTAAAAAAGTTTATATCTTGACTATCGATGCCTAGCGCTCGGAGGTAGCGTCCTAGCATTTCCCGATTGAAGCGATTTTTGACCAAGCGCTCCCTGTACTGTTCGACTTCCTCAAACCATTGAACTTCGCCGCTTTGCTCAAAGACCCATCGTCCCCCATCATTGGCGGCAGCTATACTCCGAACATAATTAAGCTTTCCTTCTTGGCCCGGACCAAACACCTCCAAAATGGTAGCCCCGTATCTAGCCTTGGGCTGACCGACTTTATTCTCTACGTTGACGACACGCAAGGCTTGGCATCCGAGGAGCCTTGCAAGAACAGACATTCTAGATTGTGCGTCCGCATTAGGCAACAAGTTGCTGAAGTATGCCGTCCATCGGCTCATAGTCGGCATAAAAATCTCGCGCAAAGACGTGCAATTGGTCAAAGGAAGTAGTGACTCCAATGCATCGCAAAATGATTCGCCGTGCACTGCCTCGGTCTTCCACTGGCTGCCGATGGATTATTGCCATTCACAAAATTTACTAGCTACAGCTCCAGCATCAGCCTCGATGAAGCCGAATTCCAGGTTAATAGGGCTCATCGCAGCCCAATGTGCTCCGAACATCATGGATGAATAAACAACTCCACTATTCCCATAGGGTCGTTAGACATTATGCGACTCATGTGACCTGGACCTCTACCTGAAGAAGGCGTATCGTACTCGACGTAGTAACGTTGGCCGTTTAAGGTGTATTGAAGATCCGGCCTATTAATTCTGTGGCCCGCGTGCTTGCAAAGACTAAGCTGGCAGACTGCACCGCCCGTCACTCGCCTCAGCTAACCAACAGCTTTGAAGGACCTCTGTCCAAAATTCTCTGAAGGCCGACTTTGAGGCGAAAAAACTCATCGGGCCCCAGCTCGAAATTGATCATGTAACCATCCTGAACGTTTAGCTCTCCGCAGGCATCTTGGGCAAGCGCCAGCTCCAATTGACCTGGGCTCAGCTTGCAACCAGTAATTCCACCATAGAAAGTCGCCTGGTCATCGCTAATCAGACAGTAATAGTTGAGGTAACCCTGGCTAGGATCGTCTTGCAGCGTAATCTGTAGTTGCAGGGTATGGCCATCGCCATCTGCCTGCTCAGAGAAACCAACTACGAATGCTTCGCATTCTGGCAACTCCTCAACACTAACGACTGCAGCAATAAAAGTAGTCAACCGTCCTTACCCTTCCTCTAACTTGGTTACCTTTGTCCAGGCAATCCCTTTCCACCTGCGGTGCTCCAGTATTCATTACCCCATACATAGTGCACTGTTGCTTTGAATTCTGCTGCTGCGCGATTCATATAGCCTCGACATGAAGGGCACGGTGCCTTGGTTCCTTTGATCACCAAAATATCTCCTGGCTGAAGATTAGTCCGCGCCAGAGTTTTGGGTTCAGTGTGACTTGCAAGTTGGCCCTTGGGGTAACCCATTGCTTTCTGAGCAGCGGTCATTTCGCCGCTGACAGCCTCAATTCGCTGAGCAACCTGTCCTTCCCTGATAAGAATGCTACTTGTGCGATGTGGTTGACGACCGCTAGATGCGGGCACATTTGGCAGCCCCATAGGCATCGGCTGTGTAGGGTCTACTGTCTCCCCAAGGTAGGTCCCAATGGCTGCGTCCGCGGCTGCGGCGGGCAAAGCTAAGGGACTAGGAATCATGGACGTAGCTTTCAGCCAGTTCCTTGGGTTAAAGAGGTGGGCCGCCTCTGGCCTTACGTTTGTAGATCTGGCCGTCCACTCGCCATTGGCAGCTTGGTAGTATGTGAGTTGCTCCAGTCCCTCGGGATCTACACGATTAATGGGGTCGCCCGAGCAGAATGCATACAGGTTCAGGCCGCCCTCATAGCCGATGGGGTCGCGCTGCATGAATCGCCCGGTAGACGGCTGGTAGTAGCGGTTGCGCAGGTAGACGAGGCCGGATTCGGCATCTAGTTGCTCGCCGTTCCAGCGGTAGGGGTTATACACCGTGCCTTGTTCGGTGAGGGTCTCGCCCCAATCGCCGAAGGTATAGGAGGCCACGCGGTTCCCGGCCGTATCCAGCAGGCCGGTCACGGACCCGTGGGTGTCGTTGAGGTAAAGATACCACTGGCCGCCGGATTTGATGG
>CALFHW010000069.1 GCA_937876695.1 uncultured bacterium | reverse complement strand
AAATAGTTTGCGTACTAATGCTGTTTTATAACCCCAAATCTGCGATAATAGCAGAGACATGTCAAATAAAGGTGTAAATTTTAAACTTCATACGAATTACCAAGCAGCAGGTGATCAGCCAGTAGCAATCGAAAAATTGACTAAGTCATTGGAGGCTGGAACAAAGCACCAGACACTTCTAGGAGTAACCGGGTCCGGGAAGACCTACACTATTGCTAATGTGATTGCCAACGTAAACAAGCCTACGTTAGTAATGGCGCACAATAAAACTCTTGCAGCCCAGCTTTTTGCAGAGTTTAAAGAGTATTTTCCTGAAAACTCAGTCAACTATTTCGTATCCTACTACGACTATTATCAGCCAGAAGCCTATGTGCCGCAAAGGGATATCTATATTGAAAAGGAAACGGATATCAATCAGGATATCGAGCGCTATCGCAATGCCGCAACCCAAGCTGCTCTGACTCGTAAAGACGTTATCATTGTGGCCTCGGTATCATGTATCTATGGTCTTGGCGACCCTGATGAATATACCGCGCTTTCTAGAAAGATCCAAGTAGGTGAGAAATACTCCCGGAATAAACTACTGCTTCACCTGACTGATATGCAGTATACCCGCAGTGAATACGATTTTTATGCAGGTCTTTATAGGGTTCGAGGTGATAGCATTGATATCTACTTGACCTCAGAAGAATTGGCGCTGAGAATCGAATTCTTCGGGGATGAAGTGGAAAGTTTAAAACTGATTAATCCCTTAACTGGTGAGGTCACTGGTAAGCCAAATGAATACACCGTTTTCCCTGCCAAACAATACGTCACCACCCAAGAGAAAATTAAGTCGGTAATAGGCCAAATAAGACAGGATATGCAAGAGCAAAAAGAGGCCTTCTTGAAGGCAGGCAAGCTTTTAGAGGCCAATAGACTAGAACAAAGAGTCAATTACGACCTGGAGATGCTTGAGGAAGTGGGGTATTGCACAGGAATCGAAAACTACTCACGCTACCTTGACGGCAGGCGACCTGGTAGCAGCCCTTCGACCCTACTTGACTACCTCGGCGAGGATTGGCTGATGGTAATCGACGAATCCCATATGACAGTCCCCCAAATAGGCGCGATGTACAATGGTGATAGAGCGAGGAAATTGACTCTGATTGAATATGGGTTCAGACTGAAGGCAGCTCTTGATAATAGGCCGCTGACATTCGCGGAGTTCAATGAAAAGCTAAATCAGACCATTTATGTCAGCGCCACTCCTTCTGCATACGAGTTAGATCTCAGCGGCAAAGATGCAGTGGCTGAGCAGATCATTAGGCCTACGGGACTTCTAGACCCAATTGTCAGACTACGTCCGTCATATCCCGATGCCACTGTCAGACTAGTTGATTCTCTAAAAGAATACAAACTCACCACACAGCTTGAGGAGTTACAGGGTGTAATTGATAGAGGTGAAGTAACCGCCCAGATCGACGATCTAGCAGATAAAATCACCGACACCATCGCCAAAGGCCAAAGAGTTCTGGTCACCACGCTCACAAAAAGGATGGCTGAGGAACTAACTGAATACCTAGAAGGGCTCAATGTGAAGGTACAATACATCCACTCCGACGTGGACGCGATTGATAGAGTAGAGATTTTGCGGGACCTTAGGCTGGGCAAGTACGATGTTTTGGTGGGTATCAACTTACTTAGAGAAGGTTTAGACCTACCCGAGGTATCGCTAGTATGCATACTGGACGCAGATAAAGAGGGCTTTCTAAGATCTGAAACCAGCTTTGTGCAAACTATAGGTAGAGCCGCCAGGCATTCGAGCGGAGAAGTTATTATGTATGCTGATAAAGTAACTGGCTCAATGTATCGAGCGATCACTGAAACACAAAGACGCAGGGCTATTCAAGAGAAGTATAATTCTGAGCATGGTATTACACCCACCACCATTGTCAGTAGGATCAAAGATAACTTAGAGCGCAAACCAGAAGAGGATAACGACCCCAAAAAGCTCGGTAAGCTGGAGTCCAGAATGGAATCTTACCCTAGCTTGAAACCTAAAGAAAAGAAGGCGCTGCTTAGGGAGTTAAAAGTGCAGATGGAAATGCTTGCTGAAATGCAAGAGTTCGAAGAGGCTGCGACTATCCGGGATTTCTTATTGAATAACAAGTAAATAAGCCCAGTTCTAATTAAAGCGAGAAGATAATTCTACAGCGTAAAGTCGTATTTATTGGTTTGCTTCAGCTCTTTTTCGTGTTCTTTACCGGCTGTGGCAATTGCAGCTACAAGCATCATAGTCAGTAATATTGCGGTCGTAAGCAGCCAGAAGGGCACTTTCAGAGACATAAAATCAAAGAAAATTACTAAAACAGCTACTAGTAAGTATGCTATCCAAACGTTTAGCTTCTGCCTAGCTGCTCCAGTCTCTTGCCAGATGTCGAAATTAGCCCAGATCAGTACGTCCTTTATTTTCCCTGTTAGCTGGATATGATTGCGGGTGATAAGCAAGAATACCTGTAAAGCAGTACCTACGAAAATAAGCCCAAACATAATCACATCGGAATAAGTACTCACAACCTGAATGTCTCGTCCATAGACTAAAGGTGTGGCACTAAAAAAGCTGCCAATAAAATCAGCAACTCCCCATTCGATACCTAAATTGGAAATGACGATGTATAAACCCAGCAGCTTGCCTAAAACTAAAAAGCAAAAAGGCACAAGAGAATAATCAATCCATTTGACAAAACTACCACTCATACATTGATATTAGCAAGAGTAAACTTGGAAAGCTACTACTTCGTAACCATGCCTGCATAGCGAGATTTCATTCTCGCAGCTTTATTTTCGGAGAGGATGTTTACAGACTTCTTAGCGCTTTTGTCGATAGATTTGTAAAGTGTAGACAACTTTTCTTCGAGCTTTTTCTTGGTCTCGCCAGCAGCCACAGCCTTCTCAAATGAAGTTCTCTGTACTCTAAAAGTCTCTCTCATTTTGTCGTTGACGATTTTCTTACGTTCAGATACTCTAACAGCTTTTTTTGCAGATGATGTATTTGCCATGTTTTTCTAAAAACTTAGTGTACAATTTAACTTAACTTGAACTGTATTATTTTACAGCATATTTTAACATAAACCAAGTATTTAGTGCTAATGAGCATCGACTCCGAGAAACTAGAACAATTCAAGCAGCTATCAACTGAAATCTCTCAACTAAATTTGGATTCTAGTATTGAAGAGCATAGTGAGTCGCTAAAAACAGTTGAGGAGCAGACAAACGCCCCTGGTTTCTGGGATGATGCAGACAATGCCAGAGCAATTAACTCTAAAATCAGTCAGCTACGTAAAGAAATTGACCAAACCCAAAAACTAAAAGAGGAGCTCGCCGACCTCGAATTCATGTGGGCAGAGTTAAAAGCGGGGGCCAGTGAATTCGAAGCAGATTTTCTGAAGTCTCTGGAGGAAGTGGACAAGCTATTTCAAGCCTTCAAAGTTAAAAAGTATCTGTCCGGAGAGTTCGACTCAAACGCCGCATTTTTGACAGTATATGCTGGCCAAGGTGGAACAGAATCCAATGATTGGGCCAGCATTTTACTCCGTATGTATCTGCGTTATTGCCAGACAAAAGGCTGGGACGTAGAGATAATAGACGAAAATCCAGGTGTGGAGACAGGGCTTACCACAGCCACTATCAAGGTCAGTGGTAGCTTCGCCTATGGCTATCTCAAAGTAGAGCACGGAACTCACCGCTTGGTACGCATATCACCTTTCAATGCACAAGGTCTGAGACAGACTACTTTTGCGGGCGTGGAAGTTACACCCGTGGTTGAGGCAGGAGCGCAAATAGAGATCGCTGACGGCGACATCGAATTCAGTGCGGTAAGATCAGGCGGGGCAGGCGGCCAGAACGTAAACAAAGTCGCCACCTCGGTACGAATCAGGCATATACCCAGTGGCATTACGGTGAGCTCATCTAGCGAGCGCAGCCAACTGCAAAACCGCAAAGCCGCGATGGACTTGCTGGCATCAAAGCTAAGCGCGCTCCAAATTAAATCAGACAGCGACAAACTGAGCGCGCAAAAAGGCGAATACAAACAAGCCTCTTGGGGCAACCAAATACGCAACTACGTGCTACATCCTTATAAGTTAGTCAAAGATCTGCGCAGCGGGGTTGAAACCAACCAAGCAGAAGCAGTGCTGGACGGCGATCTAGACGAGTTTATCAATAAAGGGGTTGTTTACATTGCCCAGCAGGGTTAGTATAGTGATAACATGATCCAATTTTTGGGTGTAAGTAAAATATATAAGACTGATAGCGGCCAGATAAGGGCGTTGGATAATGTCTCTTTTGA
>CALFHW010000068.1 GCA_937876695.1 uncultured bacterium | reverse complement strand
CAAATCTCAGCTTAGAGTCAAGAAATTGATTCAGAGACTTAGAGTTTTTGAAGGAATGCAGCAGGCCGGAATCGACCCAAGTTGGGTGATTATCGACTTCCTACCAGTATTGCCACCAGATCTAAGGCCAATTATCCAGCTTCCTGGAGGTAGATTTGCTACTTCGGATCTAAATGACCTCTACAGAAGAGTTATCAATAGAAATAACCGTCTTAAGAGACTTATCGACTTGGGCGCGCCAGAAATCATCTTGCGCAACGAGAAACGTATGCTGCAAGAGTCAGTGGACGCACTTATCGACAACTCGCATAGGCCAGGTACTCCAGTGCAGAACTCAAGACTGCAGCCTTACAAGTCACTTTCTGACATGCTTCGTGGTAAACAAGGACGTTTCAGACAGAACTTACTAGGTAAACGTGTTGATTTCTCTGGTAGATCTGTGATCATCACTGGTCCAGAGTTATCTGTAAACCAGTGCGGTTTGCCTAAAACTATGGCACTTGAGCTATTCAAGCCATTTGTGATGCACGAGATCATCTCTAAGGGTCTGGCTGCCAATATCAAAAGCGCCAAAAACTTCTTTGAGGAGAAATCTGACGAAGTTTGGGACATTCTAGAAAAGGTAATCGACGGTAGACCAGTGCTTCTAAACCGTGCGCCTACACTGCATAAACAAGGTATCCAGGCTTTCTATCCGGTTCTAATCGAAGGAAACGCTATCAGACTTCACCCATTGGTATGTAAGGGCTTCAATGCTGACTTCGACGGTGACCAGATGGCTGTGCACGTACCTCTTTCTCAGAAAGCTATCGAGGAAGTCAAAGAGCACATGTTTGCCGACTCAAATATCCTACTTATGGCAGACGGCAAACCAGTTATCAATACCGAGAAGGACATGGCTTATGGCGTATTCTTCCTAACCGGTGTCAACGAAGTTGAAGCTGCTCCAAGCAGAGCCTTCGACAGCGAAGAGCGAGCGATCGGCGCGCTAAATGCTGGCGAAATCGGCCTAAGAGAGGAAGTTTATGTGCTAATTGGCGATAAAGTAGAGAGAACTACAGTTGGTAGAGTAATCTTCAATACCGCCTTGCCAGAAGGGTATAAGTTCGTCAATCAAGAGCTAAACAAAAAGGGTATCGCCAAAATTTCAGCCAATATCTTGGATAAGTTCGGCACCAAAGCAGCTATCACTTTCCTTGATGAGGTAGAGGTCCTTGGATTCAAATACGCCACAGCCTCAGGTTTCTCAATCGGAATGGATGACTTCGTAATCAGTAGTAAGATCGAGGGACTGCTTGAAAAGGTTACCGCCAAAGAGACTGAGCTTGCTGGTTTCTACGAGTCAGGCCTATTGACCGAAGCTGAGAGAAGAAAGCTATTTGAAGAGGCATGGTTGTCGATTTTAGACGAGGTGGCTGTAGTTACTTGGGAAGAGTATCAGAAGAACCCAAATAACCTAGTCAAACTTAACGAGTCAGGCGCTGCCCCAGTGGAGAACCCACTTAGACAGATCTCTGGAGTTAGAGGTTTGATTATCGACCCAGCTGGTCATATCGTTGAGCTTCCATTGCGCTCCAATTACAAGAAGGGTCTTTCTACACTAGAGTACTTCGTGGCAGCACGTGGAACTAGAAAAGCTCTGGCTGACGTCGCCTTGAAGACAGCAGAATCCGGTTACCTAACTAGAAAACTAGTAGACGTAGCTCAAGATGTAATCACCAGACAAGAGGATTGTGGAACAACTAAGGGCGTATGGCTACGAAAATCTGACGATCGTAGAATCGACTACTCTGATAGAATCACTGGTAGATGGGCTGCTGAGGCAGTAGTAGACGGCAAGGGCCAGCAAATCGTAGCTGCTGGAGAGGAAATCACTTCAGAGCTAGCAGAGTTGATTGCAGCTGAAGAGAGCGTTCTTGAGGTAAACGTGCGTTCAGTGCTATCATGCAAGGCTGACATGGGTGTTTGCGCCAAATGCTACGGCTACAACTTAGGTACTAAGCGTAAAGTAGAGCTCGGAATTGCCGCCGGAGTCATCGCTGCTCAAGCGATGGGAGAGGCTTCAACTCAGCTAACACTACACGCCAAGCATAGATCAGGAAGTGCAACAGTGGCTGACATCACACAAGGTTTACCTCGTGTGGAGGAGCTTTTCGAGGCCAGAACACCAAAAGGAAAGGCTGTTCTAGCTGAAATTCCAGGTACAGTTGAGGTAATTGAGGATGAAAAGACCGGTCTAGTACACGTAGTAGTTACTAACAAGTCGAAATTCAAGCAGGAATACGACGTCAAGGAGGTACAGCAGGTTATCACCAACAAGCAAAAACAGGTCAAAGCCGGTGCTACCTTATTCATCGATGCTGAAGGTATCGAAGTTAAGGCTGAAGCTTCTGGAACTGCTACCCGCAAGGGCGATCAGCTTCTATTCGAGAGCGAGGTCAATGACCAAGTCTCATACGAGATTGCAGCTGTTGGACAACTTCTAGTCAAGAATGGCGAAAAGGTTGCCAAGGGTGCGCAGTTGACTATGGGTTCTATCGATCCAAAGGAGCTAATGGCACTGCGAGATCTGTATGCCGCACAGCAGTATATTATCGACAATATCCAGGCTACCTACGGTGTCCAGGGTATCGGTATCGATGATAAGCATGTGGAAGTTGCAGTAAGGCAGATGAGCAGATTCATGTTGGTACAGGATCCAGGAGAGAGTGGACACCTGCCTGGCGACTATATGGACCATATTTTGGTCACTAAGGTCAACGAAAAACTAGAATCTGAGGGCAAGAAAAAGGTAGTTTCCACCAGACAGTTGATGGGCCTATCAAACGCCTCATTGCGCACTGAGAGCTTCTTATCAGCTGCTTCCTTCCAGGATCAGGTCAGAGTTTTGACCGATGCCTCGATAATTGGTAAGATAGACACTTTGAGTGGATTGAAAGAAAATGTTATAATCGGCAGACCCGTACCTTTAGGTAAGGAAGTAGTGTAACTTTTAAATATAATTAATTAAGTAATTTATGGCAAGAATATCGCAAATAGTAAGACAAGGTAGGAAGAAGAAGAGAGGTACCATTAGATTTAAGGGACTTACTTTTTCAGCTAGAACTAAATACAAGGCGCTGCATTTCAATTTCAACAGCATCCGAAATAAGTTCTTTAGAAAGGCTAACCCTGTCAGGAGAGGTGTATGCTTAAGCGTGTTCACTAGAACACCTAAGAAACCTAACTCCGCTTTGCGTAAGGTAACTAGGGTGAGATTGTCCAATAAACAGGAAATCACAGCCTACATCCCAGGAGTCGGCCATAACTTGCAAGAGCACTCAGTAGTCTTGGTTAGAGCCGGTAAGAAGCCCGACCTACCTGGAGTAAGATATCAGGTTGTGAGAGGTAAGTACGATACTAGTGGAGTTGAAGGTCGTATGCAGTCCAGATCGAGATACGGTGCGAAGAAGCCCAAGAGTAAGAATTAATCAGTAGAATAAAATATTTAGCAATTATTTAGAAGCAAACCAATGAGAGGTAAACAAGCAAAAAAGAGAGTAGTAACACCAGACTCTAAGTACAATAGTCAGGTAGTATCTAGTTTTATTAATTACGTAATGCTAGATGGCAAAAAGCACGTGGCTACTGACCTTGTTTACCGCGCATTGGAAGGCATCGATCTCAAGGCCTTAAAGCCAAATGTGAAGGAAGAAAAGGCATCTGCAGAGGGCAAAGGCAAGGCTGGAGCCGCTGACAAACCAGAAGCTACCAAACTGACACCTTTAAGCGTCTTTGAGGTCGCCCTAAACAACATCAAACCTACACTGGAGATTAGATCACGCAGAATCGGCGGTGCCAACTACCAAGTACCAGTTCCAGTTTCACCAGATAGACAACAGGCTCTAGCCATGCGCTGGATCCTTTCTGCTGCAAGAGACGGTCGCAAGGCTACTGATTTTGCTCAAGCGCTCAGACACGAGATCGAGCAGGCATTCAAAGGTGAGGGTTCTGCAGTCAAGAAGAAGGAAGACACCCAGAAGATGGCTGAAGCCAACCGCGCCTTCGCTCAGTTTGCGTAGGGTTTTGACTGCCAAATACCTAAAATTCATCATTTCTAACTAGCGTTTAGTTAACTATTCGGACTTATATGTGGAAGAAATGCCATATTTTGGGTAGTTTTGAAACTTTAGGCAGATAATTTGCATACGGTTGGTATGGTAGAGAAAGAACGTAGTAAAACAGTAATTGAGGGTATGAGGGAGACCGTGGGCGTTTACCCGGAGCTGCCCGACATACTAATGCCAGTGCCATTTGAGATCACAAAGATTAATCTAGCAAGGCAATCGGGAAGCAAACTCGGCACCTTCCTTAACTACCTTAAAGATCCAAATTCTACTAGAGATTCATTAGCAGAGCATTTTGGTTATGAAGATAAAAAAGGACTTGATGCGAAGAATAGGTCAGTCATTAAGTTGCTAGAAAGTGTAATAACCTTATTCCCACGTAATAACAAATCGGAGCTTGCCCCAATACCTCCACACACAGAATTAACTGTCGCTATTTGGCAGGCAGTGGCGGAATTGACTGGACGTAGTCACACAATTCTCACTACTGGTATTGCCGATAACTATCTGGCCGTTGAGAAACAAGATGACGAAACGATCTCTTGGCTGGTGGACTACGAGATCAATTTAATTGCGCTTGCTCTTACAGATACAGATGTAAGAGAGAACCTTGTCGGAAAGCTAAGTCAAAGACTAAACTATGAAGACATTCAGGACGAGTTTGAAGGAATGTGTAAAACTGCACAGCAAGTATTGTATACCCCAATGGTAAACCCTTATAACATGACTGCTGAGTCAAGAAGTTGGATATTGGATGCAATTAGAAATGGTGATGGGGTTATAAACATTGAAGAATTCAATTTGACTTACAGGCAAGTGTTGGAGAGATTCTATGGCTTAAAAGTTGATAATGGAAATATCATATCAGACAAGAGGTGGGTGGGGACTGAAGTCGCTGCCTTTACAGGTTATAAAGTTACGGACGGATCGGCAAGGAGTATGAATCAACAACTTGAACAGATATCTGCAATACTTAGACACCGTTTAGATGGCCGTTCTCCTCAGGAAGAAAAGTCGTATGTTGTTGGGCAGAATGTGAGGTCATTACAACTATATAACTTGCTAAAGTTGAGGATTGACATTTTATGGAGCGAGCTGGGCCAGCAAATTATGGGCCTTCCCCTCGGACACCGGGGCAGGATTAGCGCAATTGGCAAGAAACTGATAGTTCTAGGCTACACCCAGCAGATAGTCAGTGAATTTATAGCACAAAACACAGCAACTCCTGAGCTATTAGATATTAGTCAGCTTGCCATATCGAATTCGCCGCATACTCTCTCGAGGCAGGTAATGGGTGTAGAAGCAAACATAAATGAATTGCTGATAGACAATTTGGAAATGGCTGCTCAGGCTATACTAAATGGCAGGATTGAAATGCTATTGCGTAGAAGAGAATTAACCCGAGGAATCTGCGATGAATTACCTGGTACAGATGTCTATATGAAAGATAGCCCAGTCAATGAATATATCGCGGATAAATTTGACATATCCAAAGAGAAGGTTTCCTTAGTTCTAAAAATTATGAGGGAAGAAATTGAACATGACCCGGAAGGGGAAGAGATATTGATGAAGTCCGAGTACTACCAAAATTGGCGTCATACAGATGATCCATATCTTGCTATGAAAGCAAATAGAGATATAGCGGAAAGGGGATTATATGAAGCTTATTTATCTCAATATGAAGACAGGGCAACTCCATATGAACTACTATTTTTGTTCTACTATCTATACAAAAATGCGAAGGGTAAAGTTACAGATTATTTTATTGAGCATGCCAAAGAACTAGGTGTTGCTGATGATATACCTGACCTGGTTAAAAAGGGCAAAATATTCGAAAATAGCTATCGAGTAAGAATGGCAATTATCCTAAATAGCGATAGAGACTCTGCTCGAACAAGCGAGATAAGAACACAGAGTGCTCTGGTGGTTTTGGAAAAGGTAAGAGAGATCTTGAAAAGCGAAGATGTGAATCTGCATGATCAGTTTAAAGCTCAGTATACGGGTGATAATTTTGATTCCGACCAGGTTATCAGGATGCTAGAGCTAGTGGCTACCGGAAATAGTTATCAAGCCACTGCCCAAAAGATGGGAATAAATCCAAATGCTGTCTATAGAAGAATGCGCAGTATCAGAACCTTGCAATACTTCTTTAGTGATAAAGGTCTTGTCAGGCACCATGGACGTAGGAGTAGTTCACAAGATTAGTATGCAAAACTAGGCCTGATGCTAGAATTTTGTTAACAGCAGACTCAACTCGGCGCCAAGATCCTGTAATTGATTTGAATTGTCCATAGATGCCTTTACGTAAACGGCTAGCATGACGAGGGGTTGAGGTTTAACGACAGGCGTTGTTTTGATGGTCGTTACATCTCTAGGCCCGTTAGTGTGAATGGATGTACTTTCAGTAGTTGCGCCGTTACCAGCTTTACCAATCTTCCCATAACGCTCCTCGTGCCAGGCCCTTAGCTGAGCAAGTAGCTGCCTGCGAATGCGGTTGCGGTCGTGGGCTTTGCCCACGCCTTTAGGAGTGATGACGGCATATTTGGTGGGTAGATTGGCAGTAACACCCAACATGCCCCCATAAAGCACTTGCAGCTTTAGCTGCGGGCTATGCAAAGATTTACCTTTGGTAAATAATAGTTTGAAATCTGAGGATTTTTTGATGCGCAGTGACTTAGGAAACACTTACTACTTACGTCTGCGGCTAATACGCTTATCTTTGTCGGTGCGAATTTCGTCAGAAACTGTGAGCTCATGTCTGCCTTTGGCTCTGCGGCTGCGCAATACATTGCGGCCTCCTACAGTAGCGATACGGGCTCTGAATCCAAGTCTCTTAATACGTCTAGTTTTTGATGGTTGATACGTGCGTTTAGGCATGCATAGATGATACCATAAACCCGCGCTAGTGCCAAATGGCGAAGGCGATTTTTCATAGTGATTCTAGGATAATGATTGTACAATAGTAGTGTGACCAAGTCTCAATTTATCAAAAATCTGTTACTAGCTAATGTGGTGTTGATTGTGGGTTCGGCGCTGGTACTTACGGCAGTGTGGACAATCGCCGACAACACCGACGGGCAGGTATTAGGCAGGTTCAGTAGCAGCCAGGCTGGCCAGGATCAGCAACTATCCCAGGTAATTGTGCCATTGGAATTAATCGACAACCCTTTATTTACTGCTGTTACGAGAGGCGGTCAGATCAAATTGCTTTCATTTCAAAACTATACAGAGTACAAGACTAGATTTGGGTTTACTCAGGCTAACTTACCGCTACCAGCTTCAACTCAGATGGCGAGGCTGACTACTGAGGAGTTTGCATATATTGAAAGACGGATCGAAGGTGATAGTTTACAGGTACACCATATTATCGGTACTACCAGGACTCTGTATCAGACTACAGGGCGATTGCGGAGCGTCTATGGTCAAGGCGGTGGCTATGTGTATGCCATGGTGGAAAATACCGGTGTAGGTCAACTCGACAGCTATAAGCTGTTAAAAATCGACAAACAAGGGATCGTGGAATCGCTAGGAACGGTGCAGACAAGCGGCGATGAATATATTTGGGGTTTGCAGGGAAGTGTGGTGGTGTTTAAAAGCCTCAAAGGAGAGTGTTTTGTGGCTGAGCAGGGAGAGAACTCCCAAGCAGCCGGTCAAATATCAAGCGCGCAATCTGCAACTCTAAAAAAAATAGAATGCCCGGGTCTTTACGGAAGCGCCTCTGGGAAATACAAGGTATATGAAGTATTCAGGCCCGCTCCAGTGAGTTTCCCAGGCGGGTTACCTGATGTGGACGCCTATATCACCATTGCCGGCGGCCCAACCGATACATCTATTCCTAATATAGCTGGTAGCACTCCCATCCCAGGCCAACCAACTGCAGTCTATGCTGCTCCTAAGAACCACCGTCTGACTGCTTTGACAGGGACAATATTTCTGGAAGAAGACCAACAGAGTAGGTATAAGAGGTTGGTTAGCTTGACTGAAACAACAAGTGACGCAGCGGGCTCAGCTACTGGACAAACGCAGCCAACCTCCAGTTATATCCAGTTACCGCTAGTTGATAGTGTAGAACTTGTCGGCAGGCACGAAGGCGCAGATATTCTCAAGTTAACTGATATCCAGCGCAGCCAAAGCGAGCTTTATTCCCTACAACAGGGACAATTGACCAGGTTACCGTTACCAGTGTGCGAGTTAGGCTATAGTTGTGATTTATTTGTTATTAACTAAAAAAATGGCGCAAGATTTAATTAGATTTGGCACTGGAGGAATTCCATTAACTACCAAGAATCGCAATACTAAAGAGGGTATCCTCAGATTGGAAGAGTTGGGATTGCAACATATGGAGCTTGAATTTGTGTATTCGGTGTTTTTGAAGGAAGCTGACGCTCCTGAGGTCAAAGAGTTTGCCCAACAGCACGATGTGACAATGTCAGTTCACGGCTCATACTATACGAATTTTGCTAGTGGCGAGGCGCAAAAGCGCGCAGCCAGTATGCAGAGATTGGAAAAAGCAGCTAGAGTTGGCAGTATGGCTGGGGCAAAATCCATCACCTTCCACGCGGGTTTCTACACAGGGCAAGATAAGCAGGTCGTCTTCGATAACATCGTAGCTGAGTTACAAAAGGCGGGAGAGCAGCTCACGGGCTGCGAGATTGTGATTGCGCCAGAGCTCACGGGTAAAGGTAGCCAGTTCGGCGATTTAGAAGAGCTAATCGCGCTAATTAAGCGTCTTGATGATCCTAAGAAACAACCGCGCTTTGCCTTTTGCATTGATTTTGCCCACAACCATGCACGTCAAAACGGCGCGTTTGCGGAAGAGGCTGACTTCAAGCAGATGTTTGACACAATTGGTCAGAAATTAGGCGAGAGTTACCTACAGAACCTGCATATGCATATGTCTGCCATAGAATTCTCTGCCAAGGGAGAGCGTAACCACCTGACTTTCTTGGATAGTTTTGCCGCCTACAAAGACCACGGGATTGATCTACCTGATATGGAGCCGCACTACGCGGAGCTAGTGACCAAAAACCGCCTCGGCGGCGGCAAACAAGATTGGCGCGCGCTACTGAAGGTCCTTAAAGAGTATAAAGTCGGTGGCTACATGGTCTGCGAGAGCCCAAACCTAGAACACGACAGTTTGTTGATGCAGAAGTTCTACAGAGAGCTGTAAGAATCAGGTAGCAGAAAACTACCGAGGCATGCTAGACTTATTATGCAGACTAAATTAATTTGATCCAAATACAAATGTCAGACAAAGAAAACAAATCAGTTAGCAAGGTAGTGAAGGAAAGTAAGCCTATGGAATTGGAAATCGACCTCAAGAGCCTCCTCATGCCTCTAGCTCTAGTATTAAGCGCAATTATTATCTCAGTTCCAATTTCTCTGAGTATTTATCTAGGTCTAAGGGACGCAGGTTTAGGCGGAGGAACCGGAGTGGTACAGGCTCTGGAGTGCGACGAGGCGACACCATTATCCAAGGGGTGTTTGGTAGCCAATGCCAAGAGTTTAGGTATCAATGAGGGAGATTTCCAGAAGTGTGTCGACAATAAAACTTACGATAGCGTAGTTGCAGAAGAGATCGCCTATGGCAATGAGATCGGCGTACAAGGCACTCCTTCTATCTATTTCGGTGAGAATCAAGGCGACAAAATGCGTGGTTTTGCTGTAGGTCCATCCATCACTGAGGATGATGTCAGACAGATGATTGCAGCTATCAAAGAGGGTGGAATTGATAAGGCAGTGACTTTCTGGACAAACAAACAAAACGCTGAACTCGGAACCTATGAGACTCAGCTGCGAGACTTCTATGTACAGCAGGGCCAATCAGGTGCAACTCTTGACGCTAGCATCGCTGCCGGCATGGCTGAGCGTAAAGCGCAGACTGCGAATGATCTAAAGGTACAGGAATACAAATACGGTGAGGGTGTTATGCAGGGTTCGGAAAGTGCAAAGGCAGTGCTGATGGAATTCAGCGACTATGAATGTCCTTACTGCCAGAGATTTGCAGCTGGACCTCTAGTTGGCTTAAAAGCTAGCTTTGTAGAACCAGGTGAGATGCTATTTATCTTCAGAGACTTCCCACTGGAGAGTATCCACCCTAGCGCACGAAAAGCTGCAAATGCAGTCAGATGTGCAGGTGAACAAAACAAGTACTTTGAAATGCACGACTTGATTTTTAAGGTGACTAACTAACATTAAAAAGCCTGCCCGGTGAGATATGTCGTACTTTATATGCTCCTAGCTTTGCTAGGAGCATTTTTGCTGTTCTACAGTTTTAGCCAGCTGCCTCTACTAGACTGGCAGGCATTGGCAATGCTCCTGGAGCAGAGGGAGATAGAAACTCAGACTCAGGCTACGGCTCTTTTATTGGAGCTTTACCGCAGAGGGCTACTAACTAGCTATCTGGATTTTCGCAGTGTGCTGGCTGTGGGCGCGGGTATCGGCGCGGTAGTGACTGGTACTGTAGGAGCAGCTCATTTGCTCATAGATAAGCTGTTTTTCAGGAAATTTTACATGCCTCCCAATTATCGCCTAGCATTGAGACGTGCTCTGTTTTGGGCGGCAGTGCTACTTCTGATCTATGGCTTGGCTGTACTCAACTATTTACAATTAGTGGTATTAATGTCCGTTTTGATAATAGCGTTGATTCTAGAGGTAGTGATCAGCGGTATGGGAAATAAACGGGTTGCTAAAGAAAAGCAGATCACTCCAGAAGATAAGTCTGGCCCAAAACCATAAAACTATTACTGCCTTGATTAGATTCTAGGTTATAATCAGCTATGAGTCAGCAGAAAATTATCATCGCAGTAGCTTGGCCATACGCCAATGGCGACTTGCATTTAGGACACCCCGCTGGTTACTTATTACCAGCCGACGTGATGAATAAATTCCAGCGTCTACGCGGCCGAGACGTCATCATGGTCAGTGGAAGTGATATGCACGGCACTCCAGTGGCTGTCAAAGCTTGGAAGGATGGAGTTGCGCCACAAGATTATGCTCTGATGCAGCACAAAAGGCATATGGCAGTTATGCAGCAGTTGGGACTTGAATATAGTCTGTATACACACACTGCCACCGAGATTCACGCACAAGTTGTCCAACAGGTATTCACTACACTCGACAAGGCGGGCTATATCATCAAGCAGAAAACCGAGCAGTTCTGGTCCGAAAAGGAGCATAAGTTCCTGCTCGATAGGTATATCGAAGGCACTTGCCCATTTTGCGGCTTTGAAAAGGCCAGGGGCGATCAGTGTGACAATTGCGGTCATGCGCTTACCCCTGATGAGTTAGTAAATCCCTATTCCATTTTTGGGGATGAGGAACTGGTCAAAAGGGTCTCCACCAATTACTTCCTGGACCTAGCGAAGTTGCAACCTCTACTAGAAAAGCACTATGCGGATAATGCAGACTTCAAAATTTGGCGTAAGCATGTGCAGGCAACTACCCAGGCTTGGCTGGCGGAAGGACTGATGCCCAGGGCCATTACCCGCGACATGGAAGGGTATGGAGTGGCGCTGCCTGTTGGCTACGAGATCGAAAGAGAAGAGGGTAAGGTGACGTATGTTTGGTTCGAGGCGGTGACGGGATATCTATCTGCTAGCGTGGCGCTGTCAATGCTAGGCAAGCACAAAGCAATTGCCTCAGCTAGTAGTCTTGAAATTTCGCCGCTGGCAATCGATGAAGCCGCTTTAATTCCAGCAGTGGAGGCTTTGGCTAGAGGTGAAGACAATATTTCAGATACCTACGCCGGCCAAAGCCTTGATTGGCAGAGCTATTGGCTCGCTGGTCAAGCAAAATCATACTACTTCATGGGCAAAGACAACATCCCATTTCATTCTGTAATTTGGACGGCCATGCTACTAGGCCTTAGTCAGGCATTGGGCGTGAGCTTCAATACCCCAGATATCCTAGCAGCCAACCAGTACTTGAACCTTAAAGGCGCGAAATTTTCTAAAAGCACAGGCAATATCATCGACACCAAAAAGTTCTTTGAAGAATACGGCAGCGATGCCTCCAGGTTCTTCTTGATTTCGCGCATGCCAGAAAACAAAGACTACGACTTCACAATGCAGGAGTTCATGGATGCCAATAACTCCGAGCTCCTGGCAAATTTAGGCAACTTCGTGAACCGCAGCTTAGTATTTTGGAATAAACAATTTGCGCTCGCGCAGTCAGAAAAGAAATTCTCAGAACTAACGATTGACTCCGAAGTGATTTCACATGTTGATAAAGCCTTTGCAGATACAGCCCAGCTACTAGAAGAGTGTAAGTTCGCTAAGGCGCTCAGTGTAGTGACCGAGCTGGGCAGCTTCGCCAATAAGTACTTCAACGACAGCCAAATCTGGACGGTGGTCAAAACTGATCGCGCGGGCGCGCAAGTGCAGATGGCTGGCATGCTTTATCTAGCTGCAAATATCGCTAGGCTGTTAGCGCCATTTTTACCCGAATTCTCCGCGAATGTAAGTGGCTACTTAGGCATGAAGATCGAGAGGCCAGAAGTTGGCAGAGATGACTGGAAGAGCCTGCAACTGCCTGAACTTGAGCTGGATTCCCTCGGAGAAATTGCTGAATTAAAGCCGTTAATTGCCAGACTGGAGATGATTGAGGAAGGTAATGAGGAAAACCAGGCGGAAAGCGGCAGCGATGACCAGACAAGTTAAATCAAACTGTCTGCGATCTCTTGTTAGCCGCGGTATCCTCGCTGATACTCATGCACATTTAGACTTCGAAATGCTGAGCAAAAACTACCAGGCTGTACTTAACCGTGCCCAGCAGAAGGGAATAGAGGAGATCTGGCTGATGAGCATCGACCGAGATTCATTCACACGCAATCTAGAGTTTATCGCTAAGGCTCAAAAGTATACTGCCAAGGTAAAGAGCCAAACTTCGTTCCCAATTCTCAGACTAGCTGCCGGGATCGATATGGAGGTGCTAATCCCCGGCAGCGAGGTGTTTTCGGCGCGTTTATTTTCATTTAGTGAGCAGCAGTTACTAGAATTTCTACAAAGGGAATGGCAGTTTATGCTCGAACAAGCTGCGAAGGCGAAAATTCCCGTGGAGATTGTAGGAGAAGTAGGAATTGATCATTATCACCTGCAAAATGCCTATGAAAATAGCGAAATAACTCGTAAAGACGTCGAACAATCTCATAAACTCCAACAAGTCATGTTCGAGTTCTTTCTGAACAAGGCAGGGGAGCTGTTACTACCCTTGAGTATCCATACCCGCGGAGCAGAGGAACTGTGCTTGGAGATCGTCGGTCGATACAGTGCTGCTGCAAAACTCTCAGGAGTCTTCCACTCCTACACCGGTCCGCTTACTTTAATCAATGAAATTAAGGCCCTGGGCTTCTACATTGGCCTCAATGGGATAGTCAGCTACAAGAGTGCTAGTCACATTCTCAGGCGTGTTCTACGCGATCTGAAGGAGAAGGGGCAACCAAGCAATACAAGTGTCGCTGGGCATGCTGATCCTAAAGCCAATTCTGGGGGGGCTGAGACCGCAACTCTCCTCAAAAATCTTTACCAAGCAGGCTACGTGCTCGAGACAGACGCGCCCTATCTGGTTACGGCTGGTGCAGATTCCAAGTCTCTAAAACAGGCCTACGGCGAGAGATTGAACGACCCCGCAGGCGTAGCAGATACGTTGGAGTTCTTGGGTGAGCAGGTCTAAGAGATGTTAGAATCGATTAGCTAGTTAGATTAATTTAGCTCAAATATACAAACTCATGCGAGATTTCACTTTTCATAACCCCACCAAATTAATCTTCGGTAAAACTGCAATGGATAGCTTGGCTGAGGAAACCGGAAAGTTGGGGAAAAAAGTGCTGCTCACTTATGGGCAGGGAAGTATCAAGGTCAACGGCATATTTCAGGCAGTTGTTGGGCAATTGCAAGGTTTTGAAATAAAGGAGTTCGGGGGCATCGAGCCAAATCCTAGGGTCGAGACTTTGCGCAAAGCGATTGAACTAGCTAGAGAGTTTAAGCCGGACGTCATCTTGGCAGTGGGCGGCGGGAGTGTGATCGATGGCAGTAAATTGATCGCCGCCGCCACAAATTACAACGGCGACGCTTGGGACTTTATGGTCAAAGAAGGCGTCGAACCCGAGAGCTATATTCCGTTGGCAACTGTGCTCACGCTCTCATCCACTAATAGCGAGATGAATTCAGGCGCAGTTATTAGTAATTGGGAGACCAAGGAAAAGCTATTTTTTGGTAGAAAACAGTGCTATCCGGTGTTTTCAATCCTCGACCCCAGACACACATTTACTCTGCCAGCAAAGCAGGTCGCGTGCAGCGTGATCGATCCATTTGTACATGTCATCGAGCAGTATATTACTACCTGTGAAGATAACCCTTTCGTGGATCGCTGGGCTGAGGGGGCACTACTGACTTTGGTCGAGGAGGGTCCCAAAACTATCGCCGAGCCACAAAACTACGAGGCTCGTTCAAACATAATGCTCGCGGGTAGCATGGTGCTCAACGGCCTACTCAATATGGGTGCAGCTGAGGATTGGGCGACACACAACATCGAACACGAGCTGAGCGCATTCTATGACATCACTCATGCCCTGGGCCTTGCAGTGATACTGCCGCATTGGATGCAAGTTGTTGCCAGCGAGCAAAAGCCAGGTAAACTAGTTCAATACGGCCAGAGGGTTTGGGGACTAACTGGCAGTGACGAGCAAATAATGCAGCAGGCAATAGCTAAGACTCGCGAGTTTTTCAATTCACTGGGAGTCGCCAGCAAGTTATCTGAATTCGGCATAACTGACGAGCACTTCGAAATGATGGCCCAGAGGCTTTCGCAGAAGGATACCGGCGAAATCAAGCTGACCTCCGAGCAGATAATGCAGATTTTACGCCAGAGCTTGTAGCCTCAAAGACTACCGGGTAGATAGCGATTCAACTCGTATGAAGTAGCCTTTTTTGTAAATGATTCTGTAGTCGTTGCCGTATTTGGTACCTTGGTCAATCACCAAACTGCTGTACTGGGAATTTCTGAAGTCAGATACAGTTGTCGCCTTGATATCTTTCGCTATTAATTCGTCTAATAAGGAGGCAGCGGTGTACTCATTTGTTTCAGCATCAGGTATACCCACTAAATTCCAGCCAACTGAAAGTAGTAACTCTGGGCTAGTCTCAACTTTTTTGCCGGTGAGAGAGACTGTAGCGGAAGAGTCGTCTAAGTATACAAAGATGCCTTCAGTAACACCGACGTTAAAATCGAAATCTGTGCCTAGCTCAACTGCCTGCCCATCACTGGCAATTCTTTGGGTATAGTTAATGAATTTTCCATTCGAGTATTTTGCCATGTGGATTACATTAGCGTTCTCAACTCGCCACATCTTCATAATATCACTGGCTTTGATACCTGCATCTGGCACTAAGCCCATACTAATCAGGTTCCATCCAGGATCTAGGTTGTATTGTTCAATGTCGCTAATTCTATTCAGTTCAACACTGCCCTGATTCTCTATAATTTGCTCACCCTGATCGAAGCTACCGTTGGAGTTAGAGTCCTCAAACAGCACTAATTCCACCTCCGAGCCATTAGTGACAATGTTGGCCTGTGCTACATTGGCACCATTTAAAGAAATATTGAAAACCCCAGACTGGTCGAGCTTAGCCGCAGAGATATTATTTAAGAGGTTGCCAGCAGGTAAACTATTATTTTGACTAATATTTTGCTCAATTGGCACGTATATAGTTGGGTTATGAATGACAGGTGTTCTTAATACAGACCTAATACAATCCTGCCTGACAAGATCGAGCTTTCCGTAGCTATAGTCGAGCGCGCGATTGATTGTATTGCATTCAAAGTGTAGATGGTTTCTCATGGACCAGCCAGAGCTGCCAATTTTACAGATCTCTCTTTTATTAGCATCGATTACTGGATTGCCATTATTATCTTTTGTATATTTCCCATCTTGCTCGTGAATGACAGCAGGGTAAACAGTATCACCTTCTCGAACGGTGACACTTCCACCTCTACAATGCCCATAGAGAGTAAAGAATTCTTTTATTTCACCGCGATTTGTTTTCTCTAAGTGCCTTAATATGACCATATTGCCGTACATCGGTACATCACCGCAATCTAGTCCAGGTTTGATACAGGCAGGATTCCTGTGCTTTATAGGTCCCATTTGCTCTTCGGAGTAGCAATTTACTAAGTATTTATCATTGCCAGGGTTTGAACAGTTGTAATCTTCACCTGAACCCTTCACTCCTCCATCTCGAGCATAGACGACAGTTCCTGCATAGGCGGGAAAAACTCTCTGGTCTCTAAATTCAGTAGAACTGGTCTGGTAAGGCCCAATATCGAGACCAGGGTGGCTAGAACTCACGGGTCTATAGTTAAATCTGCTAAGTTTAGTATTTTCCTCTCTGTATTCTATTACTGGTCCTGGAACAGCTATGTTGGCGATGGGGTGGTTATTCTCCACATCGGCTTGCACAGTAAAAATGTAGCTAGCTGCGACTTGAGGTGGTTCGGGAATAATAATTGGGGGAGTCTGCACAGGAGCGGATAAATTAACTATGTCGTTGTGCCCCAGACTATTTTCAGAGGAGTCGGGTTGCGTATTTGGGCCGGCTTGTTGCGAAGGGGCAGTCCTTTCCTGAATAATAGTTGTTCCACCAGCTGGCGTTAGGTAACTACTGGCTGCATAACCGTTGACCCCATTTGCCAGCCTAACTGGGAGCCAGCTAATACCTTGGGAGACGACTGCATTACTAGTTACCACTACTGTTGAGTCATTTGGTAGCTTACTGAGTACTTTTGAATTGGTACTGCTTTCCGCTCTTATATTTATCCCCGCGCCGGCAGTTACTCTAAATGTGTTATCACCCACTAAAGCAGAAGTCATTTGTTCGGCATTGGCGGAGATAATACTTATGCTATTTCCTAAGTTTGGGGTCTCTGAGTCGGCAGGATTAGAAGAGGTGGTTAGGGTGATTTTGGGCAATGGTTTAGTACTGACGCCCGTTATACTGCCCTTAATAGCTGCTACAGCTGTTTCAGAAATTATTTCAAAATTTAAACTTTCTTTTTCTGTTATGAAATTCAGGTCTAGCTGATAACTCCCGTTCTCTTTAATTGCCGAGCTAGCCTCTCCATTGAAGGTAATGACTCCTGCTCCGCCAATATTTTCAACTAATCCATAGGCTAGATCGGGTGCTGATATACTAGTGCCTAATTCTTTGGTTTTCACGATAATACCGAGATCTAAATGGGAGGGAAGAGAATTGGTAACTGAGAGAAGTCTGTATTCGGTGTTCGGGGTTAGATTATCAAAGTTAATCTGCTGGACTGTCGAGTCATTACCCAGTTGTGCTATTCCGTAAAGCTTACCCTGGTACCTACTAAATTCATCACCGAGCTTAACGGCTTGAACAGCTCTAGGGGTAGAGGCTTCAACATTGTAGACAATTGAGAATGAGCGGTCACTGAGATTAGCCACTTGGTTTTTATTTACCAGTGAATTATCAGAAGGAAGGTTCAGATATAGTGCTGAAGCACCAATAATACTGGTCACTATGATAGCTATGCCAATTAAAACATAGCGCCCTTTAAGTTGAATATTACTGTTCATATTGAAATACTAACATGTATGTTGAATCTTGGGCAGAATCGTAGTTTCACTCAATTTCCTGGCCAGACGGCGTACATGATGCTCTTTGATTCGCGCAGGTTCTCTGGGTAGTAACTCCAGACTTTCTCGGTGATGAAGGGGATGAATGGGTGCATCAGCTTGAGGTAGCTGAGGCCGCAATAGCTTAGGGTGGCGAGGGCTTTATTTCTGCTTTCCTGGGCGGCAGCGTCTCTGTTGATGGGATTACCTTCACGGTCGACTTGGAAGAGCCGGCCCTTGACCTGTTCGACATAGATGTCGGCAAATACATGCCAGAAATGCTGGATGAGTTCTTCAGCTGCCATACCTGGGCGGAAGTTATCGAGATGCAGATTGACGCTAGTCTCGATCTCTTTCATAGCGATGAGCATGCTGGCATCTGCGCCTTCTAGATCTAGCTTTTGCGCCAGGGGATGGGCGTTTTGAGCTGCTAGTGCCTGTCTCACTTCCTCTTTGGCCACGGCCTTGAAGGTTTCTAGAGAAGGAATCTGGTTATCGTCCTTCTTATCTTTATTATCATTGTTGTTATCACCTGTAACAGGGAGTTCAACTCCTGCCAAAACAGCAGTGATCTGCTGATGCGCGTTTCTATCAATGCTAGAACCCTCTAAATTGCTGAGGATAAACCTGCTGGCATTCCAGATCTTGTTGAGGAAATTGCGGTAACCCTTCAGCTTTCTACTGTCCACTCGATAGCTGGCACCGGCTTTATTTCCCACAATGTAGAGCATGCGCAGCGTATCAGCGCCGTATTCGGCGATAACGTCCTCGGTGTAGACTAAGTTGCCTTTGCTTTTGCTCATTTTCTGGCCATCTTCGCCCTTGATCAGGCCGTGTAGGTAGACATCTCGGAAAGGCACTTCCCCAAGACTGTATATGCCAAGCATCAGCATTCTGCTAACCCAAAGCTCCAAGATGTCAAAGCCCGTCTCCATCAGCGAAGTAGGGTAGTGATCTAGTAGACCCTCGCTCTCAAGAGTGGCCACCGGCCATTGCCCAGAGGAGAACCAAGTGTCAAACACGTCCTCATCTTGCACCCAACCCTGCGCCGCCAGCTCTTTTAGGCTTGCTGCCTGGGATTTTTCGTGCGAACTGGCCTCCTGAGCGAGTAACCTTTCCAATTCAACTGAACCGAGATTGTAATCAGAAGTGACGAAGTGCTTTTTACCTGCTTCTAGAATTAGGTTAACTGAACTATTACCTCCACCCAATTCCTCTGCGAAGTCTTCCAATTGTTGTTGCGTGTAGAACTCATCGTCATCGCTATAGATCATACTGACTTGCTCCGCAATTGCGCCAGCCACGCCGCCAGTCTCTGCCTGCCAGAATCCATCCCTCTTGTATTGCTCAAATTTCTGCGAACTTTTATTCGAAGGTGCTAGCAGGATCAAGTGCTTGATCTTTATCTTTTGTTCCAATAGATACTGGATAATTGCCGATGCGCCTAGGGAGTGGGCAACTGCCACGCTGTCTTCTGACCAATTGATCTTGTCGAAAGCGGCCTTATAATCGCTATATTCCTGAGGCTTATCACCGGTGTGGACCATCTGCGCCCAAGGATAGTTGCGCTTCAGCTGCGCATAGTAACTGGCGTTCTCAGGTGCGCGGTAGCCCGGGATAAGTATCGGCGCATAACCCTCCCGTAGGTCCACCTTCATCAGGCCCTTAGCGACAGCCTCGTTCATGTCTTTAACGCCCACGCCGCCAATTGTGACTACTAGTTGGCCCTGCTCATCGGTAACTTCCGACACTTCGCCCTTGTACCAAACCGGAATGCGGTAACCCCACCAGATAGACCTAGAGATAGGCCAATCACGCAGACCTTCTAGCCAAGCTTCTAACTTTTTAGTCATGTAGTCGGGGTGGATATGTACTTTCCCTGCTTGAAGTGCCTCTATGGCAGGGGCTTTGAGCTTGTCGGTGTCGATAAACCACTGGCTAGACATCATCGGCTGGATAACGGTTTTGGTGCGTTCACAGAGTGTGATATTGCTTTTACTCTGCTCTTGGTAGACTATGAGACCCTTGCTGGCCATCATGTCGGCAATTTTTTTGCGGTCGGTTTCGGCGTGCAGGCCGGCAAATTCACCTGCTAGAGAGTTGAGCCTACTGTCCTTGCCAATTATATTCTTGTAGCCTATGGTGAATTCAGGATGGGCTGCATTGTGTCGCAAATAAATTTCGTAGTCGGTGGTGGAGTGGGCGGGGGTAACCTTCATCATCCCAGTTCCGAAGTCCATTGAAATTGAGTTATCAGCGATAATGCGGATTTTGACTGGGCCAGTGGCACTAATTAGCTGCAGCTCCTTGCCAATAAATTGCTCAAAGCGCTTGTCCTCAGGGTTTACCGCAATCGCAGTGTCGCCGAATTTTGTTTCAGGACGCACCGTGCCTAGGATGAAACCCCTGGCGTAGTCGTTGTTTGGCGCCGCGTCGTCCTGGCTAAATTGCCTGATAAAAGCAGATCCATAGAGCTTATTGGCAAACTTAAAGATGAAATCTTCTGCGGTGGTAGTGAATTCAGCCGTTTCCACCTGCGCAACCAGCTGCCCATCCGCGCTCAAAGGAATCACTAGACCAGTGAATTTGACGGTTAACTTTTCGCCCGCAGCTAGCTCTTTGTCACTGATGATCCAAAGCATCACACTGACTGCGTTTCCCGATATGTCAGTTAACGATGCGGTGACATGACTCACCTTGTTTTGCGCTAGTTTGATGGCTTTAATTAGCTCCACTGGCGCATCTTTACCTAGACTTGCCTGGTCGATAGTGTGTAACTCGGTTATTTCAATTTCAACTTCCTTACCAGCGAAGTCCTCGCGCAGGCTGAGTATGTCTTGATCCACTTGGGGTAGGGCGTATTTGAGATAGTACATAACGGAGTCGACTTCTTGTCTGTCGGTGTCGATATCAGCCACTGCACTATTTAGGCCAGGTGACCAATTTACAATTCTCACACCCTTATATACCATTTTATCAGCCCACATCTTCTCGAAAGTACGGTAGACGCTGGCGCTAACTCTAGGGTCTAGCGTAAAGAGATCTCGGTCGAAGTCAGCAGACAGACCCACGCGCTTCTCATCCTTCTGAGCAACCTCGGCGATTTGGGTAAAATATTTGTACGCCTCGTCGTAGAACTGCTCACGAGTGTAGTCTTCTTTCTTCTTGCCTTGTGGGGTCAAAACGTCTCTGATGTAGACGATCTCGGCTTGTTGGGCAGCATGATCCTTGCCTGGAAAGAGTAGAGTCTCGTGCCCTTGCATTCTAGCTCGTCTGCCAAACAGATCCTGGTAAGCATAACCTGACACATTGCCCATATGCGGCCTAGCGTAGGCGTTTGGCGGTGGGTTGATGATGGTGTATCTAGGGATATTGCGGGACTTTTTGCTTTCAGACTGCTCCGCTTGGGTATCCGCAACAGCACTCTGGCTGCGCACTCCCTGTTCTAGCTGCTCAGCAATGATACTGCGCGCGGTCTCCGGCTTATACAGCTTCTGCTCTAGCCAACTAGCGAGAATATCTTCTTCGTGTTCATTATGATCATAAGGTCCATCAGGCATTTGCATAAGGCAATTTTAACTTAATTTCAGGATTCCTTAAAGTTTTTTACAGAAATGAGAGGGATAATGGGCCATGTTGCCAAAATTTTGCATATACTGCGGGCGTTTAGAGAGCTTCGTCTGCGTTCGCTGCCAGGGTTTATTTTATGAGAAATCGGGTTTTATTGCAGCCAAAGGCTTAGATAATTGTTTGGTGGGCTTCGTCTATAACAAAGCTTTGGAATACGCCATCAAACAGATCAAATACGCAGGCTACTATCGTATCGCGGGGCAGCTTGCTGGTATCCTCGTAGAAGCTCACGCTGCGCAGGTTAATGACCTACTCAACGACGCAATAGTAATCCCAGTCCCGCTTGCCCGAGAAAAGCTGCAGTCGCGCGGCTTCAACCAAGCAGAGCTGTTGGCTAGAGAGATCTTGGCCTCCATTAACTCCCAACAATCCAACCCCGCCGCCCGCCAACCTCACATCCTAGCTCCCATAATCAAGCGCGTCAGTCACACCACCACTCAAGTCGGTAAAAATAAAGACTGGCGCCGGCGCAATCTTTCAGCAGCCTTCCAGATCGACTTCGAGGTACAGATTCCGCTCCCAGCAGGCCAAAACCTCCCCCGCAAAGCCCTACTCATCGACGACATCTACACCAGCGGCATCACTTTAGAGATTTGCGCAGATATCCTCAGAAGCAATGGCTTTGAACAGGTAAACGGGCTGGTATTGGCTTCGGCCAAGAAAACAATAGGGTATTAATGGTATAATATACTAGTTCTTTAATAACTGGGGATGCACAGGCATCGACAGAACAGCTATCTGGTTAAGTGGCAAGTACTGCTAGGCTCAGCAGTTAAATCTCAGGCCAACTTCCGCTTGCGGAAGAAAACTATAAGTGCCAAAACAAACATTTTTACAAGAGTGTTGAATTTCGTAAACAGCTTCAAGTTAGAGCTTCCAAGCCTTAACTTTGCTCAAGCGAACCTCGCTTCTGTAGCTGCTTAATTTAAAGCAGCAGTCGGTTTAATCTCTCCTGTGTTGGGGATTTTACTGGCTAAACCTAGACACAGCGCGATCTTTCTCAGCTGGTTTGGCTAAGATTGACCAAGTGGCCTCCAAACTCCTGCTTTGGTCTTTTCGGTGAGGTTTCTAGACCTTTGTAGGTAAAACTAATCTCACTAAACTTGTAACCCCGCTTGGTCGGAAGCTTTTTGGACGAGGGTTCGATTCCCTCCATCTCCACCAGTTGCCCCGGACTGCTTTTTACATGACCGTTGGCATACTTTACTTAATTAAGGAATGCAATATGTCCGATAATTCACTTGATCAAGATCAGTTAGACACTCTGAGAAAAAGAGTTGTTTATCTCAACGGTAGTTGGCAGATATACAAACAATTATTTATTGATAATCAGGAGATAGGTTTGCTAATAAAAAGTGCACCATCGTTTTGGCATATTACGGGCTTAGCGTTGTGGGAAAGCATAGTACTTGATATTTGTGCACTGGGTGATAATGCGGCTGATATTAGAGGGAATAAAAACCTAAGTCTGAAATATTTTTGTGATGAAGTGAGTTATCAAAAGTTGGATCAGACTGAAATAGATCAGCTTAAATGTATAAGCGATGACTATTGCAAAATAATATCTGGGGAAATGGAACCATCGGAAATACCCAAAGGATTATCGGGATTACGAAATAAGCTAATTGCCCATTGGGATTTTCAACATACTCTTGAAGCAGAGCCCGTCTTTGACTTGAAGAGGGGAAATAAAGAAATTGATAAATGTCTTATATTGTTGTCATCCTTTTACAACCTTTTGGCAAAGGAATTAGTGCAGGAGGAGACTTTGCTTGAACCAATTGAAATAAGTGGAGGTGGAAATGATATTATTCAGCATATAAGGAATAGTAAGAAGTTACTCGAGAATGAGTCTCGAGCTAGGAAAGTGACTAAATAAAGAGATCCATGTTTTATATAATTTTAACTATCGCAAGCGCAGCCCTTGGCTTTGTGACAGGTTTTATTTTGGGCAATGCAGCTATTGCCGCAGGCTTTACCTTTTGAACAAACCTTACAGCAACCCTGGTATGGTTCAGCTTCCTGAATGGTTGGGGGAGTTGGTACAGGCACCGGTGGAGTAGGCTCTGTTGGCGGAGGAAGTGCAGGTGCAGGTTCGACTACCGCAGCTTCTTTCTTTACTTCTGTACATAAGAAGTGGCAGTCCCCAGTCTCGATCAACTCCGTTTTAGTGGAACAATCAGCATTAGTTCTGGTTAAGGTGAGTTGTTTGCATCCTGTACAAACGCTATTTACAACCTTATTATCCTGACAGAGTGGTTTTATCGCGCCTCTGATGTCAGTTTGAACTCCTTTGCTAACTGGCTGAATAGGTGATGCAAATCCAAACGCAGTTGTGAAACAACAACAGGCAACAACACAAAGACCAGTTGAAGCAAGAATAAGACCCGCAATACCTAGTTTTTTAGCTGCCACAGTTTTGGCTAGAAGATAATGCTAGATTATAGCTCAAAGTATATATGAATGCACTTGGGATAGGAATAAATTTAACATAGCATAATTAACTATACTCAAATAGTTGCTATGAGAACTTAAAGACCGACACTGCCAAAAAGATCGCCAAAAAGTGGGTGGATTATTCGAAACGTTTCATAGTGGAATTACACGGGCAGCTCAAAGTGCCTCAATAAACCCCCTTCTTCCCTGAGTGCCCACCGATTGCTAAAGCTAGTATAGAAATCCTACTTTCTGAGAAGTCCCAGATGAGCCTCAGGTCTCCGGTTATTCTGGAACTGTATTTTTTACCATAGCTTCTAGTATTGACTAAATGAGTTCTAAGTGATGGGCTGAAAGGGTTCTCGATCAATGCGGCAATAGCATTATCTATTTTGCCTTCAAGCTGTTTGTTGTTTTTAATGAACTTTTTATACAGGCGGATAAACTCCGTGGACGGCCTAAACTTGTACTTGCTCATTACAACTGCGCCTTAAAATCCTCCACAGAATCAAATTCCGCTATGTCGCCATCTTCAATCTCTTGCAGCGATAACCCGATAGATTTTTCAGTGGCGGCATCCACGAAAGGTATGTTTTGATACAGCGGCTTCACATCCTGAATGACTAGCTGACGTACGTATTCGGGAGCCGAGATGCCTAGCTGATTTAAGCGAACTTCCATCAACTCATTTAGCTCATATGGAAAGGTGATGTGTTTTGCAGTTGCTTGTTTGTTCATTGTAGTAGCATTGTATCTAGATTAATACACCTATTATACAATAGAGATACAAAGTGCGCAAGTGGTATCGACGTGTCGAATTATGAACCCAGAGCGATCCCCTGAATAACCCCCACCAAGAGACAGATTCATTTGATTTCGGATTCCAAAGTATGCATAAAGTGATTCAATATCCAAAGATTGGTTCAGGCTATTTGGATTCAACAGCACTAAAAATTATAATGCTGCTTTCTCCAAAGTTCCTATGGAACCAATTTGTTTCATGAAGCGCAACTGGTACCAAGGTCTTCCATTTATTTGTGAATCTTCGGCCGGTGTCATAGACCACGTTAACCCCAGCGCTTTTAATTAAATCTACCCAATCTTTGTGAGGCAGGAATCGTTCATTACCGAACTCTTGGGTCTTATTCCATCTCCTGCCATTTGGTATGTCGGCTATGCAGTAACGTGATACTCTTGCCTGCTCTCTGACGAGCGCGCGGACTTCTTCATCTTGAAAATGTTCAAAAAAACCTTGGTGATATGAAATATCAAAAGCACCATCTGGAAACGGTAGTTGGTATGCGCTAGCAACTACGGGCTCAATGCCGGGGACGGCACCGATATGGGTTTGTGCGACTCTACCCATAAGGTCTTCTGATACATCGGAAACAGTTACGAGCGGGTTGGTCTCCCAGAGTAAATCAGCTACTATCGCTGATGTATATCCACTTCCGGCAGCTATTTCTAGAAGCCTGGGCGACTCTAGTAGCTTCGCTCTAGAATTTATTTCTTCAATATACTTGGCTTGAATATGTGCAGTTCTGTAAAGCGTAAACCTAATTTGGTCAAAGAAACCATCCCAGCCTTTAAAATTTAATTCTTCTGACATGTGTATTGATATTGAGTATAATATATAAAATAAGTTATAGGTATTGTATCAAATATAGCTAAATATTGGAATATATAATAAAATAAGCATTATGCTCAAGCAGATAGAAGACTACGTGAAAAGCCTGGCGGGTAATACTGAGCCGGCGCATAAGTATGACCACTTTGACAGGTCCCGCAAGTGGGGGCTGATGATTGCCGAGCAAGAGAATTATCCGGATTTAGAATCAGTTGAGATCGCCTGTCTAATGCACGATATTGGCTTGGTAGAGGGTAGAAAAGACCATGGAGCCAGAGGTGCAGAAATGGCCGAGAAGTTTCTGCAAAGTATCGGCATGCATGAAGGGCGGATTTCAGAAATATGCCATGCTATCAGATATCACGATTCAAATCGCAAAGGGGAAAGTACCAAGCTGCTGGACATTGTCAGGGATGCAGACATAATGGAACTCCTGGGTCCAATCGGCATAATGCGGGCAGGAGCTGGCGGCTATTATCTACCCGTTTCAGATGACTCAGGGAAAGGGCAATATGCAAACCATTCCGCCAAAGATTTCGACGAATTATTTGATGTCGGGAAAGTTAAGTGGGAGTCGCTTTTGGATATCTTAAACTTCCAGAATAGTTGCTATGAGAACTTAAAGACCGACGCTGCCAAAAAGATTGCTAAAAAGTGGGTGGATTATTCAAAACGCTTCTTAAAGGAATTACACGAGCAGCTAGAACAGTAAAGGGTTTGCACTTGTGCTACTTCCTGGGCTTATTTGCAGGGAATGAAATTGATTCACTAATAGAACTATTTGAGGCAATATTACCTGATTGTCTGTGTTTAATTAATCCCAAGGCACCGATTAAACCGGAATCTTCGCCGTACTTGGCAAGCTGGAGCTTGGGCAAAACGCTGGAGTTAATTCTAATTCTGGCCAACTCAGCCAGCTTAGGCAATCGGTGTGCCTGCTTTATCGCGACACCGCCGCTAAACACAAGACTAGGAGCGTAATTCAGCATCAATAAGTTTGCAATCCCAAAGGATAAATCATCTAATACCGTATCCCATTCCGATTCTGTTAACTCGGATACAGGCTTCCCAAACCGCTGCACCAGGCGGCCACCCCCACAGTGGTACTCTAGATAACCAGGATATGTAACTCCCTCTAGTTCAATAGTTTTTGTAATTGTTTGATAGCCTAGTTCAACTTGCTGGAAATTACTGGGTTTTCCATCTGTATAACGTACATAACTACAACCAATCCCAGTCCCCCAAATGATAAATGCAAAATTATCTGTCATGTTACCAAACATCGATTCACTGAGTGCTGCTGCTTTTACGTCATGACATGTATAAACTGCGTCAACTGTGAATGCAGCTTGCAGGCTTCCTATAACATCTTTACCCTCCCAATCACTTAAATTCGCCGAGCTAATGATCCTGGTTTCATCAGCATTGACAATGCCTGGGATGCCTATTCCAATGGCGGTTATTGGGTTGTCAGTTAATTGCGCCACAGCTTGTTTGGTTTGAGCTATATCGGCCTGGAAATCATTCTTTACTTCTAGCGTTACAGATCCCACCCGTGAGCTTGGGTCTAGCTCACTAAAAAGTCCAATATTAATATTAGTTCCACCGACATCTAATGCTATGTACATATTGCTTTGATTTTACTAGAAAAATGGTGGTTGTTGCACATTAATTGTAGCTACCACTTCCTTACTGTGATTTCAACGATTTAGTAGCTATTTGCGTAAGTGTTTTTTGGGTCTTTTCAGGGGTGTTCTCATAGGAATGTAAATGGATTCTTTAAAGAATGCTTCGGGAGTCAAGTAACACCATAGCAACCCTACGGTAACCCCATAGCTATGCTGCAAGGTTCCTTTCAAAAATGCCAGCAGGTGGTTCCCTCACTTACCAAACCGCTTCTCAACAGCCTCGACTACTGATAGCCAGTCTCTGCAATGTACGATATCCAGACCCTCTCGCAAGGGTGGTTCGTTCTCATAGACAAATACAGTTCCTTTGTATGATTCAGGTAATTGCTGAACCAAGCTCGGATTGTCATCTACAATTCCTAGAACACTTGGGTATAAATAGTTAAGTGCCTCTGCTTTCCATTCATTGCCTGCGGTATGATCAACCGACTCAGGTCTGGCTATAACCGGCGCCTCTGGGAAATTATGTTTAGCTAGCCAGTTCTTCGTGCCCTGAATTACGCTGTCTGGCCTGACTGTTATGTATGCTATAACCGGTACTATCTTGTGAATCTTCAGTACATATTGATGTACATCCGGTATTAATGGTAGCTGTTCTTGCACTGCATTTGAGCTGCGATGTTCTTCCATCCATTTAAGAGCCTCATCAGTTTGCCAATAGGGGACATTCTGGGTGTATCGGTATTTTTTAATTAGTTCTGGAATGCTCAGATTTTCAGGATTCCCAAATAATTCTTGCAAATTCTCTACCCACCAGCCAATTGTCCAAGAAAGAGTCTCATCTATATCGAGAGCAATTCCTTTAATATCGCTCTTGGCGAGCTCGAGTTTCAAAGCTTCAATATCACTTTGCATGATAGGATTATAGCAAATACCAGTTAATTAGGATCTGTTTCCTTGCTGTGATTTCAACGATTTAGTAGCTATTTGCGTAAGTGTTTTTTGGGTCTTTTCAGGAGTATTCTCGTGTTAATATACTCTCATTAGTTATCGCAATACAATTATGTGGAAGATTCTCAAAACTACCGAGATTTTTAAGCACCAGCGGATTACTTTGCTTGAGGACGACATTGAACTCCCAAATGGCGAGCACACTAAGTACCTCAAGTTCTTCAATAAGGCTGATGGTGCGGATGTCATCGCAATTGACGCTGAGGGCAAGATTTTGTTAGTTAAAGAGTACAATCACCCCGTTGGCAAAGAAATGTGGCAATTCCCAGGAGGCTTCATCGATGCCAAGGAAACTCCAGAGCAAGCTGCGAGGCGGGAGCTTGCGGAAGAGGGCGGATACCAGGCCAGCAGGCTCGAAAGGATTGGCGGTCATCATATCTACCGCAGAAGAATTTCCGAGATTTCACATGTTTTCGTAGCCACCGGGCTAGAGGAGGTCGCCACAGATCGCGAACAGTCCGAGCAAGGCATGAGCGTAGCTTGGTTTAGCCAGGCAGAGATTACCGCCATGATCAAAAACGGCGAGATAACTGCCTCAGATACCCTGGCCATTTGGGCGATTTATCAGACCCACTAGCACAGCTTATCCAGATCAGGTATGGAAATTTCAACCCAGTTTGAAACAGCTGAACTCGAAGACTTCTTAAAGTCTATTTGGGGCGACAATTCTCCCTTAGCACAAGTTGTGGAGACCTATGACGGCCAAGGAAAGAGAACAGGTACAGGCTTTTACGCTGTGATAAGAAGTGCTAACAAAATAGTCGGCTGTGCGGGGATAAAATTCGTGGATGAGAAGCTTATTGAAGTAGGCAGCTTGGCGATTGCCAAAGATTTCAGAGGTAGAAGTCTATCTAGGCAATTATTTGCATGGAAAACAGATATCGTGCGTGACTATGTGAGACTGGGCTATAGCGTCATAACCTATGCTACACTTGGGTCTACTGTCATGAATTTTATTATTCCAAAGTTGAAAGAGATGACGAATTTAGAGGTTTACCCTCTGAATGCCGCCATTGGGGTAATCCCTGTTAGCCAAGATAAAGTCGGAGAGAACATCAATGGTAGGCACTTGGTCGTCGATATTGATGGGAAATCACATACTTCTACATTGGCGATTATCGCCACTAGTGAGATATCATTTTATGAAGAAATTAATGAGTTCGCAGAATATAATTTATCAGCTATTTTACCAGTTAGGGCAGTCGTGGAAGGACAAATTAACTTCCCAGACCAAGAGAATACGCAAATAGGAATCCCAGGTACTCGGTTGGTGATTAATAAGATTAGGTCCACTAATCCCCAGGACCTGCCAATCATTTCTACCAGAAATAGCCATCAAATTTTAGTACCAATTTTGAGTAAGTATGCCCAGCTACACGGATTGCTGGGGGGAATGTATTCTGTGGCGGGATTCTCATTGGAGGAGGATGTACTCCATGCCGTCTATATGAATAGCCATGTCTCAGAAGAGTTTAGACACTATTTGAGGGCGTTAGATGATAGGACAATTAACCGCTGGCTGTCAATTCTCAAACTCCATTAGAATAAGTTGGAGGATACGCAACTGTTAGTATATAATAGATATGTTATTAGATCTAGCAATTATGCGTCCAGAATCAGAATATGGGAAAACAGACAGGTCGATAATTATGCCTTCAGGAGCCGATCAAGACATGCGGCGACATTTGGATCTCATACAAAAAGAAGTACCTAGCCTGTATGAATCGAATAATTTTTTATGCTCAAACACCTTACCACTGTTGGTCTTAGCTATTCAGCTCACCAGCGTTTATCCTGAGTTCGCTAGGATGAATGGGATATCAATTGAGGTGCAAAATGACCAACCACTATATGTACCGGATAGTTATGGCAATGTTAGAACCCGGACTTCCTACACAGCTGACTGGGTAATTCTTAAGAGGGGTATAGGAACTTCTGGCGCTGGTATTGCCTATTGTCAGGAGCTCTCGGCCATATTTGTAGTCAGAGAAGCAGATGGAGAACTAGCAGGACAACTGGAGCCCGAACAGCAGCAAGATCCAATTGTAGTAATTGATAGATTACTAAATGCAAAGGTCTTAAATACTCAATCCCTCACAGAGTACCTTTTTAATACATCTAATCTATTGATAACCAGAGATCAAGCTGAGCTTCGGGAGGTCTTTGATTTTAGTGTCGATTTATATGAACTCCCAAACGTGTTTGATATTGAGCTACTGGAGGATGCGCTAGGGCTGCTAGGAATAACCTTAACTGTAAACAGTATTCCTTTGACGGTGCGAAGAGATTTAGCCGGCGAGCTAGTAAATCGGCTTGCCACTATTAGCAGGCAACTTGACACACAACAATCAATAGTTGTTGCTGTAGATTAGAATGCATATAAACATACAAGTATAATTTGTGCGTTATAATTGCGCATGGGATCTACAATGTACCAGCGAGAATTTTTTGATCTGCAATTGGAGTTTGCACGGCGTCTAGTTGAAAAGCACGGTCTGGCAATGGAAAGTGCGTTGTTTAATAATACTGCTCTGTATACCAGGATAATCGGCCACAGTGATGATGTCGCGCCGCAGGAGGACAACGAGATCTGGCAGGAATTGATGACGGCAATGCCGAGAGGCGATGATGGACTGAACGATTACTTTTACAATGCATACCTGCAGGCTGAGCAAAAGAAGCGAGCAGCGGACAGCGAACAGAAACTACAAGAGAATGCCGGTGATGTAGCGGATGGATCTGCGGCAATAGAACCCTGCTTCCATGCCTACTATCGTCCGGAACTTGATGCATATCAATTGCATTTAGATGTCAATGATGAACTGGGCGTGTTATCCAAGAATAGAATTGAAGCTCGGCTGGCAGAATTGAGAAGTATGCTTTCGGATATAAAGGTGGAGGCTCGTTACCAGGAGGATACGGTGCTTTATGTCGAAACCTGGCTGCTAAATATTGTGGCATTTAATAGGCTATTCCCCAGGAAGTTTTCCGATAATGCGAACCTTTTGCAAAATGGCAACAAGTCGCAAGATAACGCTCATTGGGGACAATTTCTGACTAGAGATAAGCAGCTGAGAGCAGAAGTAGTAGAGAAGTTCAGGCGGAATCTCCAAGTTGAGGAGCAAACCGATTTCAATCTGTATTTTCCTTATCCCGCAAAATACGCACAGATGAAATTAACAGAGTTGATGGCACATTATCTATAAACTGACAGAACCAAAGTTTTGCAGAGCTGGGAAACAGCGCGGGTTGCAATGCTGGTGAGCTAGAGTTATCATTAGATGTATAAATTTAGGCTCAAATACGCGCTATGACCGATGATGTTAAGACTTCAACTGTAACTACAAATTTTGAGCCTAAGAAGAGTGGATCGGGTAATGCGGTGGCTGGGGCTTTCCTGGGCGGAATCTCGGGAGTAGTGATTGTAATCGTGGTCCTGATCCTAATGGTTTTGTTTTGTTGTTGCGCCTGCGTAGGCTTAGGTATGCTTAGCCCAAGCAGCAGTAATTATAATGGAATTAGAGTTGCATCCTACCCAGGTTATACTGAGCACGGCGCAGATCCAGCTCCTACTACTCCTACAACCCCAACCACGCCTGCCAACCCAGAGACACCTGCTACACCAGTAACTCCGACTCCTCCAGCTGTGACAATTACAGTCAGCCAAAAGAATGCACTAGCAAAGGCAGAATCTTATTTAAAACACTCAGCATTTTCCCATGATGGGCTGGTTGGACAACTTGAATACGAAGAATTCTCACACGAGGACGCAGTTTATGCTGCAGATAATTGTGGTGCTGACTGGAATGAGCAAGCTGCAAAAAAAGCCCAATCATATATGTCGCACACAGCTTTTTCACGAGGCGGTCTAATTAACCAGTTGAAGTATGAAAAGTTTACACAAACTCAAGCAGAGTACGGAGCTAGTTCAGTCGGATTATAGAGAAGTCTAAACTAGTTGATATGGTTGAGCTGGAAGATTTTATCCTCCAAGTCAATGCAGTTGATCTTGATGTAAAGAGTAATGACAGTTTCGCAAAGCCCGATGCTGGAAACAAATACATTACAGTGGATGTAAAAGTTACCAATAGATCGAATTCTCCTTGCCATATTAGCGGTCTCAATTTTGATGTAAGAGATGAAAATGGTCTTTACTATGACAGGGATATTTTTGATATTAAAGAACCTGCGCTACCTAGCAAGAGCATCGCTGGTGGGGATAGCGTCAGGGGTTGGGTTACATTTGAAGTAAGCCAAAAGTCTAAATCATTGGAACTAGTATTTACTCCAGGTGTATTCTCAGCTAAGACTATTGTTGTCGCCTTAGAATAGAGTCGATTATTTTACTCAACAGATTAGTTGGGGAGCTGTCGTAGCTTTCGTCTAGGTTGAGCCATATCTCAAATGCTTTGTTTGGCCCCAACACTAGGGGTCGCCAGCGCGGGATAGTTGTACTATACCCCTGCAGACTATGTGCCATAGCATTACAAGACAATAGTGCCAGTGCCAGCATTTCATTATGGCTATTGGGGTATGGATTGCTATTGGAAATGTTGCGAATGAATTCTAAAGGTGTCATATCTGCGAAATTAATAAGTTTAGACCACGCTTCATCGCTTTCTCGATTTCGTACACCTACCAAAAAACCAGTGACCTTTGAGAAATTAGTAATTGGAAGAATACTTTTACCGCGGTTTTGGCGCAAATATAAATTAATCTGGCTGGTATAATTGGCAATAGCCAGGGATCTACGCTTCTGGTAGTTGTTTTGCAGGGGATCGATATGAGGGCCAGTAGAATTATCGAGCTCATCTGGCAATAAACACTGAAATGCAACTTTTAACAAGTCAGAGTTCAGTGTGGTTCCATCTCCCTGAAAAAGACTCTTTAGTAGATTAACTTGAGGACCCTGTTGTTCAGGTGGTGCGTCTAGGATTGCAGTACCTGGTCTAAATAAAACCGACTCCATAGCCGGAATTATTTCATTTGGGTTGGTTAAATATAAGCTGCGCAGGGTTTTGATTTTAGCGTTGTTATGCCCAGACCCAAAGAATATAGTCTTAACTTTCTCCTCGATTACATTATTAGCGGGGCCTTCCCAAGTTGGAATATCCCCAGGTACTTCTATAGGTGACATATGCGTTCTGCCTTATACTGAGTTTTGGCCATAGAGTGATTATATCACTCTATGACGTTCAGACGGTTCTGGCCATACCAACTAGCAAATTGACTGAAGGTACTGGGTGGCCCAATAATCTCGTCGCACTTGCTTAGCAAGAATAGATCGACGATTGCGGGGTTTTTGGAAATTACTACTTGATGGCGACTGTCGACACTTTTGAATTCCACCATTTCCCTCGGCTCGTCAGAAAATATGACAAAGCAAATAGCTTTGTCAGGGTGGGCTTTAGAGCGGACTGCCATCTCTTTGAGGTATCGTTCTATCTCGAAGAAGTATCTGCCGTCCAGATGCTGTTTGTAGTCGGTGCGACGAATGTGGACAGCGATCTTGAAACTATCTTCTGGTAAACGTTGCCAGAACTTATCGATCTGATCTTGAAATTCTTGGGCGGGCCTAAATTTATGCATAACCTCTGTGCGATGCTTTTCTAGGCCAGTGGTATTGCGAAAAAGCCAGCCATTGAACAGCAATACTGGTTTATCTGGCTTAAAGTCAGGGTTAGTGGGAGGCAAAATGATGGCTCCATCCGCTTCGCCGGTCTGCACACTATGTGCGATCGGAATAATTTTATTTAATTTCTTAATAACTTTCAGTAGCAGCTGTCCTGAGTTTTTTGGCAAAAAATTAAAATTCGCATTAGGTGAGCCCAGGGGATTATTTTTAAATTGGGCAAATAGACCTGAATACTCTGCGAAAGTTGGGTTGACTAGAAAATACTTTTTCTCTACTGCGTAAGCGTAGATACTAATAAAGTTCCAGAGCTGATTGGCTAGCCTGCCACCGTTATGGCTTTCTATTATCAGTAGTTTCATCATGGTTTAGTGTTCTTGCTATAAATTAAAGAATAATCATCCCTGGCCAATAATTTTATATCTACAGGAACCGATTTAATTATTTCATCTTGTTGCGAACTGACTGCTTCCAAAACCATGTAATTATAATTACCTTCAGCAAATTTTCTAATAGCATCTGTATAGCTATCAGCGTAATCAATTTTATTTTGCCAGCGGTTGCCGAAGTATGGATATAGCCAGGAATCTTCGTTGCCGGAGAAAATGATATCAGCGCCGCGGCCTAACTCCACATTGCTAAGTTCGAACTCTCGAAGTGCTGTTCTATGAAAATAATAGTATTCTCCATTTGTGTAGCCATCCGAGGTCCGTAATGTCTCTTTGGCTGCAGTGCGTACAAAGCCGTTAAAGTCCCAGCGCAGTTGGTGATAGGTAGTATAGCCGCTAAAAATTATTAATAATAAAATAAGAGTTACCCGAATTAATCCGGTTGATTTTGAAATTAAAAATACCGTACTTAAAAATCCGAGAACAAGCGGTGCAACCATAAATAGCCTCAAATCGAATGGATCGGGGTAGTGAATAAATAAAAATAAACTGATAAA
>CALFHW010000067.1 GCA_937876695.1 uncultured bacterium | reverse complement strand
ATTATATTAATTTTTATTTTTATTTTTTTTAATTATGAGCGAAACCAAAACAACCAGCAAAGCAGCCTGTATCAGCGATTTGATCAAAGAATTTGAATCTATCAGCAAATACTTCGAGTCAGAGGAGCTAGATATCGATACCGGAATTAAAAATTACGAGCGCGGTATGCAGCTTGCCAAAGAAATTAAAACTCTGCTGGAAGGTTACGAATTAAAAATCCAAGAGATCCAGAACAAATACCAGTTAGGCGAATAGCTTATATATGAAATTGGATCAAAGTTTAACTCCGGAAGTTTTTACCCAAAGATATTGGCTCAAAGCTGAATTACAAGATTTCTGCAGTCTGCATAAAATCCCGGCTTCTGGATCAAAAGCGGATTTAGCAAATAGGATAGAGATTTATCTATCGACTGGAAAAATAATTGCCGCTGTTAAGTCAACAAGTCGCAAGCAAACATCCCCAACTGAGATCACATTAGATAAAGTCATTAGTGCCAATTACCGCAGCGACCAGCTGCACAGGTCATTCTTTCTTAGCCACATTCCTAAATTTAAATATAATGCAGCATTCATGAACTGGATGAAAGCAAATAAGGGAATCAAAAAATACCGCGATGCCATCGCTGAATACGACAAAATCATTTCCTCCAAAAAAGACGGAGCTAAAAACTCTATCGCTCCTCAATTTAAGTACAACATGTATACCAGAGATTTTTTTGCTGCTAATCCTGGGTTAACAAGAGCAGACTGCATCAAGTGTTGGAACTACAAAAAAAGCATCCCTGGGGACCACAGATACGAGGCTAGCGATTTAGAATTTCTAAGTAACTAATTATTTTTGTCAAACCTTACCGAGTAGTTATCAACTCGCAAGTCTTCCGTCAGGTCAAACTCAGCGCTAAACTTATTCCCTTCTAGCACTAGCGGCAACCAATAACGGTTGTCGTGCCACATTTGCTCCAGAGGGATTTCGCTCTTTTTGAACCAATTCGGCTTTATTTCTTCAGACTCAGCTGGTTCTCCAACCCAGGTTTCACTAGAGTAAACGTCGACCACTGAGTTCCATTCAGGCTTAGCTAAAAAATTAAATTTAACTTGACCTCGAAAAGTTGGATTTTGGACATCAACAGAAATTTCCTCCCTACATTCACGGACCACTCCTTCCAGTGAGCTCTCCCCCTTCTCAATTTTCCCGCCTATACCTAAATAATTGCCCTGACCAAAACCTGTTTTCTTCATACCCAGCAGTACCTCGTCACCTCTGATTAATAGAAGCACTGTATGAGTTGGAATTTGCATGTTTGTCTATTGATATGTTAATTAGTAGTAAGCATACCAGTTCAAATTATTCTATTCTAGGGTAAGCCAGTACTCTAAAAACTATGCACCCAACCCAAAAACTACTGCTTAAACGTCTAGTAAGAGAGAACAATTTGCGTTATTCACAGCTCACCGAAGGGTATGACGCGGAAGACAATATCCTCTACCATTTGAAAAGTCTGGTCCAACGTAAGTTTGTAGGCAAGAACGCGCAAGTGTATAACCTTACTCCTTCTGGACTTAGGCAATCTGGCGAATTCGAATTGGAAAACCTGACCGAACCTACCTGGAAATCCACCTACCTGAGTTTTATCGCCAGCTACGAAGAGTTTTACCTAGTGCGTAGAAAGATTTCTGTTAATTCTGAATTCACTAAACTCCCTGGAGGCAAGCCTCTCAAAGGGCAGACCGTGGGTGCTGAAATTAACAGGCTATTTTCCATTGAAACGGGACTCGATTTACCTGCTGCTAGATTTAGCTTCGACTGCACCCATCTGAAAATCCAGAAAACTTCAGCTGGCGAGGTATTATTCGACGACGCCATGTACGTTTATAAAGTGGAGCTCACGAGTGCCGAATTTGAGCAAAGTCAGCCCAGAAAATCAACTGTATGGATCGAGAAAGATAAACTCAAAGATTTGCCAGGACTCTGGCCAGAAATCGGCATCTGTATCTTCCGGAATAATTGGGAGGTCTACAAATCCTATGAGTTTGTGAATGACTATAATCTATAAGGTCTATACCCCGATCATCACTTTCCAGTCCATTGGGATTAGCGTCAAGTTGATCGGGTGCTTAAATCCAGATTGCTGCTTCCACCCCACGACTTTCGAACTAATCTGTTTAAGCAGTTCGTCTTCATCTTTGATGGCTTTTTTGTCCAGTTCAATTAGAATTTCTACCGGCGCGATTTTTACTTTTACTTGGGCGCTGCTAGCATAGACAAAAGTATCTTCAATTCCCGACACCTCAGAGACGATTTTTTGTATCGCCTCAGATAAGTCCACAACCTCATCCCGGATTAGCTTCTCATCATCCCAGTCAATTCTAATAGTTGGCATTTAAGGTAAGTCTTCTGTGTAAATCTGACCTGCTGGCTTCATCACTGTTTTTTTCCCATTGTCACATACTGGGCTAGGATTACATGACTCTTGGAGTGAGGCCAACTTTTGATATGAGAATGTATTATCTTGAATATTAAACTGTATATTGCCAATATTACTAAAGAATTTTTCCTGCTTTGTATTTGTGTTCAAAATAATTGTTCCAGCTGGAGAACCTTCACATTCATAACAATTTATAATCTCAGATATTAAGAATTTATCTCCAATGTTGGCTCGCAAGTATACTGGGCCCTCGCCTCCTTCATATTTATTTGACCCTATCTTGTTTGACCAAACTTCAGTTGACTCCAAAGTATCTAGTTTAATTTGAATTATTCTATTAATAAGATTTGGGAATTCACGATCGTCTTCAATCTCATAATTTAATGAAACATAGGCCAAGTCATCAGATTCATTTAGTACAAAATTATTTTCGCTATGGATTTTCTGACTGCTTGTGAATATTCTTCTAGGGCTCTGAAGTTTTTTAAAGTCAAAAGGAGCAATACCTGAGTTATCAGCCATGCTTATGTCACCTATATATTCGCTTGTATTAGGTACTCCGTTCTCAAAGTATTCTTGCTTTTCTTCATTAGTGAAAAATATGGCTGCTGAATTGTTGTAAGTACCAAGATACAAAGTATTTTCCACTGGAGTTGTTACCACTTCCGCTGACGGGGCGCTTGCAGGTGGAGCTTGAACAGGCTCATTGATTTGCTGTAGGCTAGCGACATTGGTATCTTTCAATCTGAAGATATACAACCCTCCAATCAAAACTAAGCCGGTAGATATTACCACAGCTAAAACCACCCAGTACTTTATTCCCGTCTTAGCTGGGATCACTGGCTTAATAACGGGATTTTGTTCAATTCGTTGATTTTGGTTTTCAGTATGTATGTCCATGTGAAAAGCATATCATAACTTCAATAACAAATCAGGTTTGAATTTCAAGTGGTGAGTCCGGGGGGACTCGAACCCCCAACCAATGGCTTAAAAGGCCACTGCTCTACCATTGAGCTACAGACCCATGTTTTGACCCACTTCAAACAAACTGCAGCTTGGCAGCTACGCTCTGATTATACAGCATTCCCAGGATAATTTCATTGGCTAAATTATGTAGTAGAATTAGCTCATGAACTTCAAACAACTACCAAAACTTAAGCCCGGCGACAAGGTTGCCATTCTATCTCCTTCTTTTGCTGCTCCTGGCATGTGGCCTCATGTGTTTGAGCTAGGATTGAAGAGACTGCGGGAAGTTTTTGAGCTAGAGCCAGTTCTGTTCCCAGCGACTTCAAAGCTCGGCGCCAGCAAGGAAGAGCGCAGCGCAGATTTGATCGCCGCCTTTGAGAACCCTGACATCAAGGCAATCATCACCTCGATCGGCGGCGACGACCAAGTCACCTACATCAAGAATTTGCCTAAGGAGCCGTTTGCCAATAATCCTAAGCCGTTCTTTGGCTTCAGTGACAATACGCATCTAGTAAACCATTTCTGGCAGTGCGGCGTACCTAGCTACTATGGCGGGGCGCTGTTTACACAGCTAGCCATGCAAGTGGAAATGGACGAGCTGACAGTAAAGTACCTACGCCTGGCGCTATTTGGAGAGAGTAGAGATGAATCCAAGATGGTAAAGTTGGAAGCAAGTGATAAATTCAATGACGAGGGCCTAGACTGGAACGATCCTGCAACGCTAACTGTCAGGCGCAAGTACGAGCCTAGCGAAGGCTGGATTTGGGATACTGTTGAGAATGGCGCCAACACCCAAGCTAGCGGCATCAGTTGGGGCGGCTGTTTAGAATCAATTGACGAAATGTTAAGGCACGGGATAAAGTTGCCAAGCATATCCGATTTTGAAAACACAGTGTTGCTTCTGGAAACATCTGAAGAAATGCCAGATGCTGATTATGTAATGAGAGTGCTCAGAGCGCTGGGTGAACGAGGCATTTTGGCCGCAGTCAAAGGGCTACTTGTAGGCAGGCCTCAGGCTTGGAATTTTGACAGACCTCTTGCAACAGACGAAAAGCACGCCTTCAAAGCTGCGCAGCGAGAAACAATATTGAAACAGTTTCGCAAATACAATCAGCAAGCGCCTGCGGTGCAGAATTTGGATATTGGCCATACCAACCCACAGATTTGCTTGCCAATGGGAAGACAAATATCCATCGACACTGAGGCAAAGACTATTTCGGCAGAGTTTTAGAAAACCAACTGCTTAGCCATTCAGGTGTTTAATCCCAAGCTCTGGGACGGCCACTCCCTGGGGTAACTGCAGTACAAACTCAACTGCTTGGGCTACGTATTTCGGATCTAGTCCATCCCGCATGTCTTTAGTAATGCCCATTTTCTCAAACATCTGTGTCTTCATCTTGGCGGGGTAAATGCCCGTCACTGCAATACCGAAAGGTGCTAGTTCAGCCTGAATCGATTTGGTAAATCCAGTAACTCCCCACTTGGCCGCGCTGTAGACTGAGCGCTCGGGCTTAGCGTAGAATCCACCTTGAGAATTAATATTTATGATCAATCCCTGTTTTTGGGCTTTCATTTGCTTAATCACCGATTTAGTCATAAACACTACTCCGGTATTATTTACCGCGATTACCTTCGCTATGTCTTCCGGAGAATTATCATCCAACTCACCTTGAATCCATAAGCCAGCATTATTCACCAAACAGTCGATGTGCCCGTGTTTTTCAATTACCTTGTTCACCGCTTGCTCGCAGCTTGGATAATCAGACACATCGCCGATTACAAAGTCGCAGGGCAATTCAGCGGCCACAGCCTTTAACTTTTCTGCACTTGGGGACATTATTACCACTTTGTTATTAGTTGATAATAGCCTAGCGATTTCTTTGCCTAGTCCGTCGCTACCACCTGTGATTAAAATTACTTTATTCATAGGCTAATTATATCTTTTTAGTTGGCGAAGTAAAAATATCTACCTGCCTAGCCACCGGCGCAAAATTGGTGCGGTGCTCTGGAGTAATGCCTTTAGTGGCGATAGCCTCTAGGTGTTTCTTGGTGCCGTAACCCACATGACTTTCAAAACCATAACTCGGATAGACTTGTGCAACTTGCTGCATATAAGCGTCTCGCTTTACTTTGGCCCAAATAGAGGCTGCTGCAATACCGCGAAATTTCTGATCGCCTTTGATCACGGTTTGCTGGGGGGTACTTTTATCTGGTAGTTTAAGACCGCCATCGAGCAGGACTTGCAATCGCAATGGCACTTTTGCCAGCTGCATTGTCGGTTGTAATTCCAATAGCTGTTTCGTTAGATCCGCTAACGCAAGTTTGATCGCTGCAGCAAGCCCGAGCTCCGAGATAACTGCCGCGCTTTGCCAAGATTCTAGAAAATGCAGATTAGAGCCGGCTGGAGAAACTTCGCTGGCTTCCAACTCCTGCAGCCTGGCAAATATACCCTCCCGCGCCTTGGCGCTGAGCGACTTGGAGTCAGCAATCCCTGCTGGCAAAGACTCCAATACATCCACGCTGCCTATAACACAAGCACACAACAGCAAGGGCCCCGCTAAAGGCCCTCTACCGACTTCGTCGATGCCCACGAGCATATTCACACCTTTATCAATGAAAAATGATTTTTCTACGGAGATATCAATAGATCGCAATACGGGAGATCCCAAAATGGGAAGAACTAACCAGCCTTAACCTTAAGCGCTGACTTACCGATTCTATCGCGAAGATAGAACAGTCTTGATTTACGGCCATGGCCGGATCTGACGATTTCAACCTTGTCTACATTTGGAGAGTGTAGTGGGAAGATCTTCTCCACACCGATGCCATCACTGATCTTACGAACTGTGAACATAGTGCGAGTACCTGAACCTTTGATCATAATCACGATACCCTCATAAATCTGGGTTCTGCTCTTCTCACCCTCACGGATGATGTTGTATACCTTGACTGTATCGCCAACGGTGAAATCACCGCGGTTGTCGGTTTTTAGGTAACTGCTCTCAACTTTTTGTAGTAGTGACGTATTCATGACTGCAATTATAGCAAAGTTACAATAATTCACCAAGACTTCTAGAAATTTCCTGGTAACTAAATCCCCGACCCAGGTATTTTCTGATAATTTTATTCTTTTGTTTGAGGTCAATTGCTATATTTCTACCCGATAATTTCTCTATTTCTAACTTTAGCCTAGCCTTTAATCTCTCCTGCGTGACCCCGCCGGCCTCTCCTTCATCGTTCTCCTGCATCGCCTCGCGGGATTTCCACACCCTCTCCGCAGTATCCTTAGTAATTCCTTTAGTAACTAGCTCCATCACAACCCTACTTTTACCGTATTTACCCTGCGAGAGACGGCCATTCACCCACCAGAGCGCAAAGGCTTCATCGTCAATATATCCCGCCTGCTCGAGGCTGGCCCAAATAGTTTGCATACTTGCGGCGCCGAGTTGCAGCTTTCTAGACAGGTATAGCTGTAATTCCTTGGCCGAATGCGGCCGCAGCGACAAGTATTTCTCAAGTCTTTTTGGGAAAATTGTGTCCAATATGTCAGTATAAGCTAGTATAATAACAATTATACTAAACAGCTCTGTAGAAATTCTAAAATATGGAGAAAAAACCGAAAATTCTGATTGATGCTAGTCCCGTGGTCAACGAGTTTCGCAATCGCGGCGTGGGTAACCAAGCTGTATCGCTCATTAGAGAGCTACTCAAGGACGACCGCTACGAATGGCAGCTATTTGCCCCCGGCACCAAGACAGAGCTAGTCAAAGCTCTAGGCTACACTGCCGAGTTTGAATTGCCACATGAGTTCGAATTTTTTCAACTAGCTGGCAATAACTTAATTGCGCGGCTTTCGGCTAGTTTATACTTCAGGCTATACGTCACCAGGCTAATTAGACAGGCAAGAGCAGACTGCGTGCTTTACTTCCAAATCGACCGAGGGGTGGCGAGTTTCGTGCCTAGCATTGTCTTCGTGCCAGATATTATTCCACTGCAGACTGGCAGTTATTCGCAAAAGAGTCCCTTGGTTAATTTCATCAAAGGCAAGAGTTATAAGTGGCTATTGGAAAAAGCCAAAAACGCCACTAAGGTGCTGACTCTGAGCAGTTATAGCAAAGATAGGCTGACTGAGGTCGGATTTACGCCCGAGAAAATCGACATCGTACCGCTAGCGCTATCAAGTCAGTACGAACAGGCTGTAGTCAAGCAAATGGAAGCTGAAGATCAGTTGCAACTCAAACGTAGAATCTTTAATAGTTACAACCTCACTGAGCCGTATATCTGTTATTTTGGCGGCCTAGAAGAAAATAAGAATGTCAGCCAAGTGCTAGCTGCTTTTTCTAAGCTCTGCGATCGCTACCCGGACTTGAAGTTAGTAATCGGCGGGGGGGAATTTAAACTGGGTTGGGACCATAAGGCTACGCCGCTAAATGAACGCGCTGAGATGCTCTATGAGCTAGCTAAAGAGCTGAAAGTTGCTCATAAGATGATACTCACAGGGTTTGTGGAGACAGCTCATCAACCGGTAATTTATAAGTACGCCAAAGCTTTTGTGCACTTGTCCAAAATCGAAGGTTTTGGACTGACGGTACTGGAGCCGCAAGCGGTCGGTACGCCTGTAATCGGCAGTAATAGCTCCACCTATCCTGAGATTCTAGGTGATTCAGCTATACTGGTTGCGCCAGATGACACCGAGGCTATTGCAGCGCAGATCGAACGGGTGATCGCAGGTGACGAGGCTAGTGCGGAACTGAGAGCGAAACTCGCAGCTGCCGGCAAGGAAAATCTCAAGCGCTTCTCTTGGAGTAGCTCGGCGCAGCTGACTCTCAAGGCAGTTGCCAGCGTGCTCGCAGATAGAAAAAGTAAACACCAGGGTGAGGGTATGACTGTGGTGAAACCAACCACATGGGAAGAGAAAACTGCCGATATAGCAGCAAAGGAACTGCCGAGTGCACCAGGCGATACGCAAGCGAAACCAGCAATAGTTTCGCAGAAGTCAGAGTTGCCAGGGAAACCAAGAGCAGTGGTTTTAGCTTGCTACTACTGGCCATTTAGGGGCGGTATGGAACAAGTGGCAGGCGATTACGCCCAATTCCTGGGCGAGAACGGCTACGAAGTGCACGTTATTACCTCGGACCGCAAAGAAGGAAACATCGTGATAAATAAAGATGAAATTCATGATGGCATTCATATTCACAGGCTAACAAGATTCGGCAAAAACTATTATTTCCATAGACTTAAAGGATTATTAAAACTGCTCAAAGAAATCAAACCGAGTTTCATTCATCAACACGGTCTGGGCTTTTTCTTCTATGATTTAGCCGTTTTGAGATACAAGCGTTGGGCTGCGGGAAAGCTAACTCAGATCAATTCTGAAGACCCAATGGTGGAGTCAAAGCAGCCGCTCGTGATTGTTAATACACCGCACGGGCCATTTATGTCTAAAGCTGAGACGGGACTGAGGAGTATATTTAAGACAATTATGACCAGGGTATTTGCTGCCTATGTGCCTAATCTATACGACGGGGTATTTGCTGTAAATCACGAGCAACATAGGTGGATGCAGAAATATTACAGTATTCCTCTTAATAAAATATTTCTGCATCCACCTGTCTGCCCGCCGGCGCCGGCAGCTGAGCAAGCAGATCAATTGCTGGAGCAGAAGGCCGGTAAAGACCATATATTGATCTGCTGCATCTCGCGCTTTGCTGACTACAAAGGATTTGACGACATAGTGGCCGCCTTCGAGCAGATCAACTCCGCCACTCCCACTAAGTTGTACCTAGCGGGCGCTGATTCGGACTATCGTAAAACACTCGAAAAAATCGTGGCCAATTCGCCGCGCAAACAAGACATAACTATTGAGGTGAACATAAGTGATGAGCAGCGCGACCAGGTGCTCAAGACGGCCGATATCTTTGTGTTTGCCAGCAGTTGGGAAGCCTTTGGGATCGTGCTAGCCGAGGCAATGGCCGCCGGCAACGCCATTCTCTCTTCAAATACCGAGGGCGGGCGGTTCATGGTTAGACCTAGCGAAAACGGCGATCTATTTAACTACAAAGACCTTAAAGCCCTAATCTCGCTGCTAGACAGTTTATTACAAGATAAAGGCAAACTAAAAAAGTATCAAAAGGCCGGGATCACCATGTTAGAAAACATGAGTAGAGACAAGCTAAAATCGAGATTTATTGCTACAATCCAGAAACTGTATTCTAAATTTGAGATTAATTCAGTAAATTAAACAGCATGAACTCGACCCTGATCGAACCAACACCAAAACATAAGCGCACAGCCTCTTACTACTTCTTCGAAAAAGTCCCTGCACTGTTTTTCTACGGAATACTCGTTTTTTTCGTATTCGGTGGAATAATTATCCCTGAAGTAACTGCCTACGCAATCATCATCTTAAACGTCTACTTTCTGTACAGATCCGCTACCCTCACCATTACCTTTGCGATATCCTTTGCCAAGATCAGGCACTCAGAATCCATCGACTGGCTTAAGAGGTTGGAAGGTTTTGACGATAAAGCCGGTACGATTGCTACACTGCGAGCAGAGTATGCTACTATTTCTGCCAAAAAATTTACACCTAGTGACGACCAACTCCTAGCCAAAACACCCAAACTCCCTCGTTTCATGTCGCGCTTCATATTTGCCCAAGCCAAACGCAAGACACTCAGCTTCATCCGCAGAGAAATTAAGCGTTTAGAAAATATTACCCCACATACAAATTGGCGCGAATTGCAGCACGTCATAATCATTCCCCACGTAAAAGAACCAGAGCACATCCTCCGCGAGACGTTAGTTGGCCTCAAAAATCAGAATTTCCCTACCAAACAGCTCAATGTGGTTCTGGCAGCTGAAGCCAGAGATCCTGGAGGGTTGCCAATGTCCGAGAAGTTAGCAGGGGAATTTAAGGACGTCTTCAATAATGTCTGGGTCTCGAATCATATTCTTACAGATGAGGAAATTGTCGGTAAATCCTCCAATATGAAGGCCGGAGGCACATTGGCATACAACAAGGTTGTGGAATTAGGTTGGGATCTAAAAAAGACTCTGGTGACTAGCTGTGACGCCGATTCCAAACTACCCGAGCAATACTTCGCATATGTCAGCAATGAATTCGTAACCCACGATGACCCTGAGTACCGGTTCTTCAACGCCGCCATGGTGTTTTACAACAATATTTGGAAACTGCCTTTCTACGCCAGAGTCAAAAATTCAATGTCCACTCTGTTCAACGCCGCTAGATTAGTGCGCACCGACAAGCTGATCCCATTCTCCACTTACACCACCTCCTTTTGGATAATTAAAGAAATAGGATTCTGGACTCCATGGGTGACACCAGAGGACTTCCACCTCTACCTCAAAGCTCAATTCAAATTCGGTTCCAAAGTAAACACGCATCCGGTATTCCTGAGAATTATGTCGGACTCAGCAGAAGGCAAGGGACACGTGGACACCATCCGCAACAACTACATGCAGGAGAGACGATGGTCATGGGGCATATCTGATGATGGTTGGGTACTGCAAAATGTGTTTCTCAACCTAGGCAAACACGATTTCATTACTGTCTACAGAGCGCTGCACGCGGTTTTCGACCACATACTCTCACCAGTAATGGGTATTATGCTGCTAGTTGGCGGGAATATCCCACCGCTGGTAAATCCGGTATTTAATACTACTGTTCTGGGAGCGCAACTACCTCGGATCTCTTCCAGCATCATTACACTTTCGCTATTTTTCCTGATCGGGATAATATTGCTAGATTTGGCCTATAAACCTAAGAGGGACAATAAGCTGGGACTGTTGAATATTCCAATTCAAATTGCTGAGTGGATAGTGCTGCCATTTGCTACATTCTTCCTGTCACTTGCTCCAGGCATAGAAGCCAATACTAGGCTGCTATTTGGGCAATATCTAGAGTATTACGTCACCAAGAAGCACTAAACAGCAAGCAGCCTACAATCTGCTTAATTCTTAACGAGCAATCTGTCTGTATGCTTCAAGCGTTCCGTCCTGGGCGCTCAGCTGGTAGCTGTTTGACAGCTCTGCCTCTAGTTCAGGTCTGAGGGTATAACTTCGATCGATCACTACTACAGAGCTAGACAGCATTGTATCCACTACACTTGCGACATTGCGATCGTCGATATGGTAGTAAACGACATACGGCGAAGCATTGTCTACACCTGCCAAGGCATTAGACCAGCCGCGATTGGCCCAGATGAATACTTTCTCCCTTGGGGTAGCCTGCAACTGCAGAAACACGCCAAGTCTGTAGACACCCAGCCCCTCATCATTAAATACACGCTGCCAATCGCGGTCAAGTTGGCTGGATACAGCTTCTCGCCTGAGCATACTGGGAGAACTGGCTTGCCACTGTGGAAAGCCAGTAGCTGCCTGCTGGGCTAGATAAGCAAGACCTGTAGATTGATAGTTAGCGCTAGCGTAACCCCACTTAACCTCATAGTTCTGCCAAAACAGCGCCAGCGCTGCATAGACCACTAGAAAGCTCAATAATGCCCCGGTCACCGACCTGGTGAGAAATTCAATCGCACTATGTTTGTAACTTGAAAATTGCGTTCCCATTATCATCATCACTGTCAGTAATAGAGGGATTACTACCTGCATGAAGTAATGTGCGTAGGGCCTACCGGACAGCTTGGCACCGAAAAGCGCGACGACCAACCACAGGATTGTAAATCCCCAAACTAGCTTGACCTTTCCAGAAATCTGCAAAATGCTCAATATGAAAACCGCAGCGGCAGTAAGTAAAATTCTAACGGTGAAGGTATCAGGCAGAAATAGGAAACCTAAACCGCTGGCGTTGAACTCACCTGAGTATCCAAAGTTATAGCTGACCACCGATCCGAAAAATGCTTGGAATTGACCTATTAACATATAGTAACCTGCCACTATGGCGAATGGCAGCGCTATTGCAATTCCAAATACAGCTAATCGCTTTGTCGCTGCAAAGCTTGAATTCACAGTTGGTAAATACTTTCCAGGCTTGAACTTCAACGCAGCCAGCAATATAAACCAACCTAGCGCCGCAGCGTCCAATAGTGGATGAAACTTAAACAGTACTGCAATGCCTAGTAGTAAGCCTGCAATTGCTGCTGCTCTGACAGGCCTGGATTGTCCAAAGCGAAGATATATCCATATCGCAGCCAGAACTAAGGGAATAAAGAAATTTTCCGCGTTAACGGTATTTGCCTCCACACTTGTACCCCCGAAGATAAACGCCAACGCAAATACCGCCGCCAGACTCAGCACTCTGCTCACGACCACCGAAACCTTTGTCTGTCTTTGCCAGAGCTGCTGCGCCACTTTTAGCATCAGAAATATAGTCGCTAAACCAGCCAAGATATTGATCAACTTTAAAACTGGCAATTGCAAACCCTGAAAGCCTGAGGTCAAAGCATACAATACATAGATCGCCGGCGGCTTATGATCCCAAGTACCTACATATAGCAGCTCGCCGCTAGCCATCTCGCTGCCAACCGCAGCATAAATTCCCTCATCGCCATACCAATGAGGTTCTACCAAGCTCGGCAGTCTGAGAAACAAAAATAGCACTACCGCCAGAGCAATTCCGACTTTGAACCATCTGCCTTGACCGAATACTTTCAAAAACGCAGCTCGCATGTATTTTCAGCAATTAGCATAATTAATTAGATCTAACCTACACCCATTGTAGTATAATAATTGCTAGATTTCACCTATTGTTGCTCAGGTGGCGGAATTGGTATACGCGCTACGTTGAGGTCGTAGTCCTCGCAAGGGGGTGCAGGTTCAACTCCTGTCCTGAGCATTCGTTATTTGTCTACAAGCCGATTGTCTGTTAAAATTGCACTACGGTTTAGCCAGAGTTCAGCATTCACTGAATTAGCCGTTAGGAGGGATCATAGCTCAATTGGTTAGAGCACTCGCCTGTCACGCGAGAGGTTGCCGGTTCGAATCCGGTTGGTCCCGCCATCTTAAGCACTTCGATTAACACTCCACTGTGTTCCTGGTCACACTTAACAACTAGTACTAGTTGTATACTAGAGTCAATATGCTGAAGAAAGTCATTCAACTTATAATCGTCTCTACTGGGCTACTACTCTCGATCTATCTGTATGGGGTGCAAATGGAGACCGCCCCTGGAGCTTGTTTTGCAGGCGGCTGCGAGACGGTTCTGACTAGTGACGTCGCCAAGATATTTGGCCAACCAGTGGCACTATACGGGATAATCTATTTTTTGGTGTTAGCTCTCTCCTACGTCTTTGATTTTTTTGCTACCCGGGATAAACAGTTGCAGAGATCTCTGCGCCTGCTGAGATTAGTGTTATTTACCGGCGGGATTGGATTTCTAAGTTATCTCAGATACCTGGAGTTTTTTGTAATTCACGAAATTTGCGGTTGGTGCTGGCTAGTTATGTTTACAGTTTTAGTATTGGCAGCTATTTACGCTGTCAGCGAGAGAATTTGGTTATTGTCAAACTTGTATAGAAGGCTACTCAAACCGGTTTTGTTTAAATTTGACCCTGAAAGGGTTCATAACTTTTTTATAGCCAGCGGCAGATTAATTGGCAGGTGTCCTCTGCCCAGGTTGTTGCTACGCAAATTTTTCCAGTTCAAGCATCCCGGACTCAAACAGGAAATCGCTGGCGTAAGCTTTGAAGGTCCAGTTGGTTTGTCAGCAGGTTTTGATAAAGACGCCCAGCTCGGCAACGTGCTAGGGCAGATAGGGTTTGGCTTTGCCGAGCTGGGTTCAGTTACCAAAGGCAGCTACCCAGGCAATACCGGGAAACGATTGGTGAGACTACCCGAGCTTAAATCAATCGCAGTTTATTTCGGCCTAAAAAGTTCTGGGGTAGACAAGTTTCTTGCCAATCTCGAAGCCGCCAGGCACAGGATACTACCCGCGATGGCTTCTGTGGCTCGCACCAACGGCACCTGTGAGAGTACTGTAGAAGAGGCTGTAGCGGACTATGTATTTACCTTCATCAAGGTAGCTGCCTGCCCAGCAGTAGAAATGATCTCCATAAATATCTCTTGTCCCAATGCTACTACTGGAGAAATATTCACTATGCCTGCTAACCTGCCGAAGCTGCTATCCCCATTGGCAGACGCTAGAGAAAAGTTGGGCATTACAAAACCGATTTTCATCAAGTTGCCGCTTGCCAAGAGCTGGGACGATTTAGATAAACTGTTGCAAATAATTGTGAACTATAAGTTTACCGGAGTAATTATCTCCAATTTACAAAAAGACCGCAGCAGGCTAGCAGATACCAAGGGCAAGCAATTCGTTGTCTCTGCAGAGATAAACGGCGGACTGAGCGGTCTGCCAACCCAAAAGCAAAGCGATGAGTATATTTTTAAAACCTTTGCCAAGTATGGGCAGAAACTCAAAATTATCGGGGTTGGCGGGATTTTCAGCGCCCTTGACGCCTATAGAAAGATCAAAAACGGCGCGTCACTAGTGGGACTGGTCACCGGCATGATTTACCAAGGGCCGCAGCTGATTTCTGAGATTAACCGGGGCTTAGTAGAGTTGCTGCAGGGCGATGGCTACGAAAATATCGCCCAGGCAATTGGTGCTGCGCACAAAATCCGCTAAAATGTATGTGTGGGACAAATCATTGCAAAAGGAACCGATCTATTTAGACCAGGCGACAAGCCAGATTTTTTGTACCGCTTAGACAAAGGATACGTCCGCAATTACGTCATTAGCGACAGTGGCCTTGAGCTGACACTCAACATCATCGGTCCCAATAGATTTATCCCGCTAATTTCTTTCTACAGTAGCTGGCCGCAGCAATTTTTCACACAGACACTAACTGAATGTGAGGTCACCAAGATTCCTAAAACCTCTGAGCACACGGATGAAACACTTAAAGACGCTGCCGAGAAGTTTTCCAAGGCCACTCATCTGCTGATTGAGCGCATGCAGGATCTAGTATTTTTGAGTGCTAAGGAGCGAGTACTGCGAAGTTTGCAGTACATTCTGAAAGCCACACAAAGCAGTACAGTCCCTTTTCCGTTGACACACGAAGATATTGCGGCGCTCGCTGGTATAAACCGTGAGACTGCTAGCCGAATCATTTCTCAACTGAGCAAAGCCGGTCAGTTGAGCGTCAATAAACAAATATATTCACTGCCAACTGCCAAATCATAGTAAACTGTAGTTAATGAAAGTAAGCAAAAAGCTAATCGCAGTTCTGTGCCTGATACTACTTCTAGGAATTATAGTTGGGGGGGCTATTTACTATTTTGTATTCATGCCCAACCCCGAAAACACGCGACTGAGGTCGGTAGGAGTTATAACCCCTGAGGTAGTTGGCGTGCGCCCTACCCTCACCTGGTCGAACGATGAAGTAGAACTATGGTCAGAAGGTGGTAGCAATTTAACTGATACAGTTGAAGCAGCTCTGAGCTCTGGTGTCAGAATTTTCCCCAGTGACTCTGCGAGCGCTGCTAAACTGAAGATAGTTGTGCTGCAAAATACAAGCATGTCAGCCATCACTGAGCAAACAGGTGTATTTGTGCAAAAAGATGTAGCAATTTATAGCGGCAGCTTCGTATACCTGCCTGCAGAAGCCAGCCTGCTTCTGCGCAATCCAGACAGATTGATGGACAATTTAGTCGCAGGGCTCCAATACGCCAGCGCTTTTAAAAGCACTCCACTAAAAGAAGGAACTATTTATGATATCAACGCGAGCAATCTACTAACTAGCTATATAAATGACATCGCTGTTAATCAAAATACCAATAATTCCTCTGGCTGGGTTTCACCTTATCCCGAGAAAACGGCCGAATACGCTAAAATCAGTGAAGTCTGCTTTGAAG
>CALFHW010000066.1 GCA_937876695.1 uncultured bacterium | reverse complement strand
AGAGGGTAAGATCGAAGTAGACAGGCCATACACAGAGGAAGGCTAAGAATTTCTGCTGCCAAGGATAGATCCTGAGTTTATCGAGAGAGAAATTAATCCTGGCCCAGATGACGCGCCAGGCAGCGATGCCGGTGCAGATTACGGGCTATAGAAAAACTCAGTACAAAAATATTGCCCGTTGGTTAATGTTATAACAGATGCTCCTGCCTAGAATGGCAGGTCGTCAGGGTCGATTACATCATCCTGCGGTGCAGCCTTTGCTGGTGAGGCAGATTGTCCAGCTGAATAACCAGGATCTGATTGTTGTCCCATCGGCGCTGAACTAGAGCTGTTTGCACCGCCTGCGCCATTTGCGCCGGAAGTAGCGACAGCAGCAGGTAGATCCTCGCTCTTACCTTTTTCATAGCGATCGATCAAGAAAGCATCGTCAGCCACGACCTCAGTTTTATAGTTCTTGCGACCGTCTTGACCTTCCCAACTTCTAGTCTGGAGTCTACCGATCACCATCACCCTAGTGCCCTTCTTCGACCTCTGCGTAAGCTGCTGTGCAAGGCTCCCCCAAACCACTACATTGTGAAACTCAGTCTCGTCTTTCCACTCCTCTCCTTGTTTGAAGCGGCGGTTGGTGGCTACACTAAAATTTGCAACGGGAGTACCGGACGCTGTGAACCTCAATTCAGGCTCGCCAGTAATATTTCCCATGATCTTAACTTCGTTTAAATCTCCAAATAATGACATCGCTCTATCGGTAAAAAATTAGTTTGTAACTATATAATAGCACCCATCGGATTTTTCTTGACAACTATTTTCTAGTTGCTAATCTATTATTACATCCTTACTTAATGTCTCGATGTGGCTTCTTTCTTTGGGTTGGGTGCCGGTAGATTCGTCTACGAAACTGAGCCCGATATTTTTTTAGTTTGAGCTGGTTGCCAGACGAACTGATTCCACTTTTTGTCATAGAGCCTACTAGAAAACTTCAAATCTTGTTTGCCTAGCCTCGCTAGAATCCCTTCAATAAGTTTTACTTTGGCGTCACTCCCACGAAAGCCGTTCCAGTAGTAGCCAACCGCACCCATAAGGAGATCCAACAGCTGTATCAAGATCACTTGCTCAGAGCTCACCTCTTGCAGCTGTCTGAGGTATCTAGGATCGACATTATTGTCTACAGTCTGAGAAGTTCCATTAGCACCAGTTCCAGTAGAGGTCGCAATAAAAGGAGTTGCCTCCTCGTTGGCCTTATGTAAGTGCCCGCGCAGATAACCCTCCAGCTCGCCCAGGGATCTGGCCTCGGACTTATTGCGCTGATCGACAAAGACATAGTAATCCTTGCCTGCAGTCATAAGACCCCTAAGCAAAAGATAGTAAAACTTGTAGAAGGTGTGTTCGGTTGGAAGCTTGCGCGGCGAGAGTTTGAGCTTAGACTTATCTACAATAATAGCCCTGAACTCCAGCTCCGAAGAAAAGAACACTTCTAATAATTCATTGAGGTAAGGTAGCTTAGCGGCGGTGACATTTGACCACTTCAGTTCGGGCATAAAGCCGAATTTCCTTCGGACCGCTTTGAGCAGACCGTCTATCTCAGACTTTTTCTCTCTAGGTAACGATAGGCAACCGATTAGGAAGTATTGCTCAAACGGATTTGAGTATCTACTTTCATCGCAATATATATTGATAGTTGGCCTTAACAAGCTGACTTATATGAATTAATTTAATTAACCAGTATAATGATTTTATAACAAAATTCTTAAATAAATATTAATAATGGAGAAAGTCCAAGTAATTCCAGTTAGTGGAGTAGAGGAAATAGGCATAAATTGCACAGTGATCAGATATGCAGATAAAATAATAGTTATCGATGTGGGCCTAGGCTTTTCAGATGTGGACCACCTGGGAGTTGACTACCTAATCCCAAACTACGACTACCTCAAAAACAATAAAGAGAAGATAGAGGGAATATTCATCACCCATGGGCATTTAGACCATATAGGAGCTGTGGAGTATTTTCTCAAGGAATTAGATTATCCCGATTTGTTTGCACCTAGATTTGCCTTGGAGCTGATTAAAAGGCGTCTCGAAGAAGCAAAAATCCTCGATAAAGCTAAGCTACACGCAGTGGATGAGCGCTCGTCACTTAAGAATGGTGAGCTAACTGTAGAGTACTTTAGAGTCAACCACAGTATTCCAGATTCATATGGTGTTGCGGTACGTACACCCGTTGGCACCATAGTGCACACTGGCGACTTCAAGTTCGACAACTCGCCACTAAACGAGCCCGTGGCAGACTATCTCAAGATGGCAACTTTGGGAGCAGAGGGCGTCAAGCTCTTGTTATCTGATTCAACAAACTCCGGCAGAAGCGGACACAGTATTTCTGAGCGAACCATCATGGGAGCACTCAGCGATGTAGTCAAGGCTGCCCCAGGCAGAGTGATCGTCGCTACTTTCGGCTCTCTGATCACTAGGCTCTATGCTCTTGTAGAGATCGCTAAGATCACTAAGCGCAAGATATTTATCACCGGCCGCAGCATGCACACTGCAATTGAAATCGCACGTAAGTTGGGCTACATAAATGCCACTGACGATATGTTTATCACGCCCAACAACGTCAAACGCTTTGCAGATAGCAATCTGATGGTTCTGTCCACTGGCTCACAAGGTGAGAATATGTCTGCTCTAGCGCGAATGTCTAGAGGCGAGCACCGGGATTTAACCTTGAAGAAGGGTGATACAGTCGTGCTATCTTCATCGATCATCCCGGGGAATGACAGCATGGTGCAGATACTAATTGACGAGCTTTCCAGAATTGGCGTTAAGATCATCAATAACGACATGACCAACTTACACACATCTGGCCACGGATTTATCGAAGACCAGAAGTTGATGCTCAATCTGATCAAGCCTGAGCTGTTTATGCCAGTACATGGCTATCAATACTTCTTAGGTCAGCACGCCGAAACTGCTATCGTGACCGGCGTAAAGCGTGAGAACACCATCATCGCTAAGCGCGGTGAGATTATCGAGATTAGCGAGAGCGGCTGGAAGAGTGCAGGCCGTATCAAGCATGAGCCGCTGCTGGTTTCAGGTCTAGGCGTAGGTGATATTGGGCCGCTGTTATTGCAAGACCGCGAGAAACTCGCTGCCAATGGCGTATTGATGGTGAGCTTAGTAGTCAAAGGCAGTCACAATAAAGGACGAGAGCTATACAAAGATCCTAGCGTCTACTCGAGAGGCTTTGTCTTCGTCAAAGAAAATATGGAATTGATGCGCAAAATCACCGATAAAGCCAAGTCGGTATTTGCAAAATACAAAGACGTCGAGGATAAATTCATTCCTTCTCTTAGACAAAACCTAGAAAAAGAGCTCTCTGTGCTAATTTACAATTTAGCCAAAAGAGAGCCCTTGATACTAGTCAATATCGAGATAATAGAGCTGCCAGGCGGCCGCAAACCTAAGCTTCTAGATGCTGCTGCAATTGAGATTTAAACTCTTGCGAGTCTTTGATATTTATCACATTCATCTCGACGAAGCTGCTTCCCTCGGTATAGATAGCGACGTTGCCGTTCTTGAATATTTTATTCAACAGGCCGGTTGACTGGTCTAAATGGTCCACCTGATGGTAACAGATCGTCAATCGATGAGAATGTACAATTCCATAGCTATATACCACCCGATCTGAATAAATCTTATAATCCATCCTGCTGATGGCTAGGTAACGCCAGGCAACTAGTGGCAATAAGAAAGGCATAAATATGGAGAAGATCACGCCAACAACAGTTTCATTTATCGGCATTGGCTTAGCCTGGTAAGTTGGTTTTACTTCCAGATCTTTGCCTGAAATTAATCTATTGAGATAATCATCCTGGTCAAAAACATCCGAGATATATTTCATCTCTAAGTTATTGCTGTATAAACTGGCCAAGCTAGCAGATCCAGCTGCATTTTGACCTGATTGTGACTGCTGCTGCGCCTGGAATTGATTTGATTTAGTATTTTCTGGCAATATATCGCCCGCTACATTGACTCTGAACTGTCCACCAGTTACCAAGGGATACTTCTTACTGCTGATGTCTTTGACAAAGCCCACTGGCACAAACTTATGCTCTCTGACAAAAATACCTACAACTCTATACAGATAACCGTCATACACTCTCAGGGCAGCTCTAATTGCAAATATAAAGTCGTAAACAATTGAGGTGATGATCAATACCGCCAAGAAAAAGCCTAAAACTAGCATTGTTGGCAGTATTGCGCCGGCTTCACCTGCCAGCAGAAGCACTGCCACCAAGAAAACTACGCCTAGCGCAAGCATCACCCAAATCCAGAACTGCGCCAAAAACCATTGCCAAATACTGAATCTAGGTTTTATCTGCCTGAGAACCTTGCCACCCTGAAGCTTCAACTTGCTGCGCAACTGGTCGATCAATTCTTGATCGTACTTGATATTCTTAAATGAAAGCTTACTGCTGGATCCAATTGAGGTGAAGTTGATAGTGCCAGTTCCCAGGATGTAATCCAGCCAGCTTCGCCTAACTTGCAGCGAAGTAACTTTGGCCAGATTGAACTCCTTCTCGCTGCGGGATAGAAAATTGTAGGAGTATTTAACACTTGATTCCTTCACATAATAGGTATAGGAAACGTATTGAATTATAGCTCCAATTACCGTGAAAATAGTACTAGGTATAAGAATAATAGCGAAAATCCCGGCGATATAAACAAACACATCACCGAAAACCACTAACCCTAGAATTGGCAAGAAGACCGCAAATCCCACTAGTTTCTCGAATACCAATTTCACAATACTCAGCCTAATGGTCTTGGTATAGTCATTTCCCAGGAGCTGATCCTGTTTAATTTGTTTGACCTGCTTATTAAGTTGGATACCCTGCTTATTTGCACTTATAACTGGCTTCTGACTATCTGATTCAGCTTGACGTTTAATCAGCATGTCGATATTTTCCTCTAGTTTTCTACCGCCAGGCATAGCTTGAAAAGTGATGTCATTACCGCTACCTCTGGTGCTTAGAACTATGTCATAGAAACCAAAAATTTTATGAATCAAACCCTGACTAGTCTCTGAATCGCTTAAGTTGGCCAAGGGGATGAATGCATATTTCTTAGTCAAAAAGCCCTCATCGTAGACAAGCGAACCTCGGTATACCAAGTACTGCCTGCTTTTATAATCGAGATACCTAAGGATACCTAATGTCAGGCCTATTATTAGTACCAATAAGCCGACAAAAATAATTAAGACAACTGGTAAAACCTCAGTTAGAAATGCACTAGCCCAAACAAATACAGCTAGTGATCCCAATAGCCAGGTTATGGAACCGAGGATAGACCCGATCACAGTGGGTTTCTCGGTTTGGACTAATTCATCTTGCCCAAGATCCATACCTAGATCCATCAATTTACTCTCTAGAAATTTTCTTACATTCTCCGTTCCAGCAATTGAAGTCAGTTGTACCTCGGTGCTTCCTGAACCTGCCGTCTCGATGCGGATATTACCAGTCTTGAATAAACTAGTCTCGATAAATGGCAAAACCTGCTCCACAAGGGTGACCTTGGCTAAAGGCAAATCTACTTGGCGATCAAAAAATAAGTTGCCACTTTTGTATATAATTTTGTCTGGCAGAATTTCATAGCTCTCTTTTTGATACTGTATGAATCTAGTCAGTGCCCCATATAGGACTCCTACAGTGGATAGCACCAATGAAATCAATGCATAAAACAAGTAACCACTGTTGAAAAAGATGAAGGCACCGATGATAAGCCCGATATTGGTAATCACATACCAAATAATCGATTTGCCGATTCCATACCAAATGAAGGCTGAGCGGTCTGGTTTAAGTTGCATCTTATTTGAAAATTATTAAGTAAATTAACTATCTAAAATGGTTCAGACGAATAATGGCCACTCTCTAGTATCTGTTAAAAACACAGGTTTGTCAGCAACTTGCATCATAAATTCAAACATTACTGCTTTGCTGCCATCTCGGGTTTTAATAGTCCAGCCATCACTGTCGGTGTAGATTTTCTGACCTCCAGCTAGAATCTGTGCCTCCACGCAGACGACCATGTCTTTTTTAAGTAGGTCACCGCTGCCTGGACGGCCATATGCAGGCAGTTCAGGCGCTAGATGCAGGCTTTGGCCAATTCCATGCCCTACATACTCTCTGACTACTTCAAAACCGGCTAGCTTTACTATGCCATGTAGCGCTGCCCCCAAGTCGCCACTTCTGGCGCCGGGCCTAGCTAACTTTGCTGCCGTCTCCACTGCCAATTTGCCGATCTGCAATAGCTTTCTATCTTCAGGTGACACCTCCCCTAAGCCAACAGTGATGCAATGGTCTGTATAATGCCCTTTGTGGACAATGCCAAAATCAATTGTGATCAGATCCCCACTGGCAAATACCCTTTTATCTGAGGGAATCGCGTGTAAGACCTCATCATTTACGCAAAGGCATAAGTTTGCGGG
>CALFHW010000065.1 GCA_937876695.1 uncultured bacterium | reverse complement strand
AGATGAATAACTCTGATCCGGAGCTAGATGGCGATAGATAAGATAATTGTCAAAGGCGCTAGGGTCCATAACCTAAAGAATCTGGATGTTGAAATTCCCAAGGACAAGCTAGTAGTTTTTACGGGTGTATCTGGTTCAGGTAAATCCTCACTAGCCTTCGACACAATTTATGCTGAAGGACAGCGTAGATACGTAGAGTCTCTTTCCGCTTATGCCAGGCAGTTCTTGGGGATTATGGATAAGCCTGATGTAGATTATATTGAAGGACTCTCACCTGCTATAAGTATTGATCAGAAGAGCGCAGGGCATAATCCGCGATCCACTGTTGGAACTGTGACCGAGATTTACGACTATCTGAGGCTGTTGTTTGCTAGAGTGGGACACCCGCATAGCCCACAGACTGGCGAAAGACTGAAGTCACAAAGCGTACAGGAAATCGTAGATGGGATACTCAAAATCGAAGGGAAACTGGCGATACTCGCTCCGGTAGTAAAAAACCGCAAAGGGACCTATGAGGAACTATTCGCTAGATTTCTAGCTCAGGGTTACGTCAGGGCAAAGGTTGACGGGGTTTATTATTCTTTAGAAGAGGAGATTAAACTAGAAAAATTCCAAAAGCATAATATCGAGATCGCAGTGGACAGGCTGTTGATTACTGCTGAAACTAGGGCCGAGCAGGATTTAGTCAAACGTATCACCGATTCAGTAGAGAGGGCCTTGAATTTAGCTGGTGGCGAGCTTTATTTAGATATTATCGACAGCGGCAAACAAGAGTTTTTCTCCGAGCATCTGGTTGATCCAGCTACTGGTCAGTCTTTCCCCAAGGTAGAACCTCATAGTTTTTCTTTCAACTCCCCACACGGTGCTTGCTCCACCTGTAATGGCCTAGGCGTAATCAAAGACATCGATAGAAACCTAGTTATGAATCCTAAGCTTTCGGTGACAGAAGGCGGTCTTTACCCATGGCAGAACCTGGCTGAGAGCAGCGATTCTTGGCAAATGCAAATTCTTAAGGCTGTTTCCCGCGAAGAAGGTTTTGACCTGAGAAAACCGCTAGAAAAGCTCAGCGCTGAGCAGATGCAAATTCTACTCTACGGGGGAGGCAAGAAAAAGTATGACTTTAAGTATCTGAGACAGATCGACGGTCAAGAAAGCACCTACAGTAGAGTGTATGAGGGTTTGGTACCCCAGCTACTAAGACGCTATCAAGAAACTGATTCAGACTACATCCGCAATGAAATCGAGAAGTATATGCGTGAGATCAAATGTCACGCCTGCCAGGGGAAACGATTAAATGAGTTTAGCTTAGCAGTCACAATCTGCCAAAAGAATATTTTTGAGGTGGGCGAACTTTCTATCACTGATTTCTTTGCTTGGGTGGAGGAAGTGCGCTCGGGAAATGATAAGGACTTTCTTACCGGATCAGAGTTAGAGATCGCCAGAGAAATTTTGAAAGAAATTCTTGCGAGAACGCAGTTCTTAGTCTCGGTTGGTCTGGAGTATCTCACTCTAAACCGCACGGCTAAAACCCTATCTGGCGGTGAGTCGCAACGTATTAGGTTAGCCTCGCAAATTGGAACTGGACTGACAGGAGTGCTTTATGTGCTGGACGAGCCCTCAATTGGACTGCACCAAAGTGACAATTCTAGACTGCTCAAAAGTCTGATTAGGCTGAGGGATCTGGGTAATACTGTAATTGTAGTTGAGCATGACGAAGACACAATTCGCGCAGCAGACTATTTGATCGACGTGGGGCCACTTGCTGGCGAACACGGCGGCGAGATTGTAGCAGCTGGGCTGCCAGCTGAGGTGATTGCTAATGCGAAAAATTCGCTGACAGCGGACTATTTATCTGGACGTAAAGCAATTTCTAGAGAGCAGTTGGATCTAGGAGTAAATAAGCTAGTTTCCAAACAGGAGCGCAATTCCAGTAAAACCGTAGATTACCTGACAGTAAAAGGTGCTAGCCAAAACAATCTGAAGAATCTAGAAATTGAATTTCCCCTGGGTAAATTTGTCTCGGTGACGGGCTTATCCGGCTCAGGCAAGTCTAGTCTGATAACCGAAATACTCTACCCTGCCCTAGCAAATGAGTTAAACAACGCTAGGCGCGAAGTCGGTAGTCATGATTCGATTTCTGGTATAGAGCATCTAGACAAAGTGATCGAGATAGACCAATCACCTATTGGGCGCACACCTAGATCAAATCCAGCTACTTATACTGGTCTTTTCACCACTATCCGCGATCTGTATGCTGCTACCCGTGAAGCCAAAGCCTCAGGCTACGGACCAGGCAGGTTTAGCTTCAATACGAAAGGCGGGCGTTGCGAGAATTGCCGAGGCGATGGAGTTTTGAAGATCGAGATGCAGTTTCTGCCTGATGTATATGTGAAGTGTGAAGTTTGCGAGGGAAATCGCTACAACCGAGAGACATTGGCCATAGCCTACCGAGGGAAGAATATTGCTGAGGTGCTCGATATGACAGTAGCAGAAGGCATCGAGTTCTTTGATAAGTTACAAAGCATCAAACATAAACTGCAGACGCTGGATCAAGTTGGTTTAGGGTATATAAAACTAGGGCAGGCTGCTACCACACTTTCAGGCGGTGAAGCCCAAAGAGTCAAGCTGGCAGCTGAGCTTGCAAAAAGATCTACTGGTAAGACGATTTACATTTTGGACGAGCCGACCACGGGCTTGCATTTCGAGGACGTGCGTAAGTTACTACTGGTGCTGCATTCTTTAGTCGCCAAAGGCAACTCAGTAATTGTGATTGAACATAACCTGGATGTAATCAAGACCTCCGACTGGATAATCGATTTAGGGCCTAGCGGCGGTGCCAAAGGCGGAGAGCTTATTGCGGCTGGAACTCCCGATCAAGTCGCCCAAAATCCAAATAGTGAAACTGGCAAATGGCTCAAAAAGCTTATAAACTCCTAACGAGACTAATAGAGAATTTTGACTTAGTCTTTGTGGCTTTGGGCTTTTTGACCCAATTCGGCATAATCTACAGCGATCTACCCAGGGGATTTGAAAGCGGAAAAATTTTAGCCTTCAGTTTGCTACTAGTAACCGGCATAGTCTTTGTAGCCAGCAAACTCCTATATTCACCTCAATCGGTTTTTAATAACCTCAGCAGAAGGCAATGGATTTATGTACTGTTGGGTGTATCAACATCTTTAGGCCTTGGCATAATATCGACAATTTACTCTGAGTGGCCTCATATAGCACTCTGGGGAAACTTTTTCCGAAATACCGGATTGATTTTCTACGCGCAACTTCACGTATTATTCATCATGACAATAATAATTGCTAAACCGAAGCATTTAATTCACTATTTGAATATATTTATACTGACCCTCCTGATTCAACTGCCATTTGTGCTTTCTAATCTCATTAACCTTAACTCAATTGAGCAGTTCTACAGTGGATATTATGTGGGCGGTAGCTTCGGGCAAAACAACTTTCTGGCTGGCCAATTAATCAGTGGGGTTTTAATTTCTCTCGGAGTTTATTTATTTTACAGACGCAAATCTATTTATTTACTGGCCTTTATTACCTTCGCTGCCATGATATTTGCAACTATGTCGCGTGCTGGAATTATATTTCTATTTATAATTCCGATAATAGCTCTATGTCTCTGGAAAATTAAATTAATGGTAGCAAAGATTACGGCTGTCATACTCCCAGCACTTTTAATAGTATTAGTGTTGACTATTACCACTACCGTTATTTGGAAAACAGACGAGGCGAGAAGACTTTATGCTCAAGGCGCGGTTGATTTAGTCACTAAAAAGCCTCTCGCTGGATACGGCCTAGATACTTTTTTAGAAGGAAGTAAACAGGTAGCTCTCGGCGATAGAAATGTCGATAGGGTCCACCATATGTTTCTAGATATAGCATACAGTCTTGGGATTCCTCTAGCACTCTGCGCATTTTTATTTCTCATCGCGGTGGTGGTCACTAGCAGAGATAAACGATCGTTCCTATATTCTTTACCGATTTTGATCTTCTTGATAACCACTGTAGTACATACAAAGTCCGCCTACCATTATGTTGAGCTCAGTTTGTTTTTGGGGCTATGGTTAGTAGCCTATCTCGATAAAGATTCATCGCAGTATAAGTAGCTAGCACAATTTCCTGAACCTCTCCCGTTAACTGCATCTCGATTAGATTATCAATACTTTCAACTTCGACAGCAACAGCAGTCTGTTTGGTTACATCAACTGCGTACTTTAGCCTCAGCAGCATGTCTTTACTGCGCTCACCAGCAGATAATATCCTAGTTAATTTTAATTTATTTATTTTCTCTAATGACGAATCCCACAACCAAGATACGTCTCGTCCATCTGCTATCTTGTCATTAATTAAAATGCTAAGCGAGAAGTTATCATCAACAGCCGAAAGCATATCCAGAGCTAGATTGAAACCTATTGGATTTTTAATTAATAAAATTCTTACAGATCTGTTGTTATTTAATTTAATTATCTCGCCCCTACCAAATGCAGGTAAACAAGATTCAACCGCGCCTGCTAGCTGCGAATTCGAATAATTAATTAATGAGCTATCACGTAAAGAATATAGCAAGGCATGACTAAATGCAAAGCTATAGTATGAGTAGTAGCCTGGAAGCTGTAATTTAAATGACTGGCCATCCATGCTGAATTCTATCCCTAAATCAGCAGTAACCAGTGCTTTAGGGTATGTCATTGTTTTTATTTTTAGTTCATCTAAGCCGGGCACAATCGTTGCCAGAGGCTCATAGTCTATATATTTTTCGAAACCTTCAACCTGTACCAGAATATAGCTGAGCCTATTATTCGCGGCTTTAGCTATAGTATCCAGCGTTTGTGGGTCATCTCCATTGACAATCACAATCCCCTTATCCATTTTCATTATGGCGCTGGCGACATGGGATTTAGTTCGGTCTATCTCGCCATACGCGTCCAGCTGGTCGCGAAAGAAGTTAGTGATAATTAAGAAATCGGGCGCTAGTTCAGCAGTAATTTTAGGCAAAGTCGCCTCCTCCACTTCGAATATTGAGACTCCGTAGCTATTAGCGCCCCATACGTCCAGTCCTTTGATCAGTTCCGAAATTAAGCCCCGCTTAAGATTTGCTCCACGAGAATTTACTGCAATCTTTATGCTACTCAACTGACTTAGACTATGTGCAAGTAGTGTCTGGGTAGAAGTTTTGCCATTGGTGCCAGTAATAGCCACGACTTTACCCAGCCGCCCGCGAGAAAGCTCGATAAACCGTGGGCAGATCTTTTCAGCAATTAATCCAGGCAAGGCGGTGCCACGGCTCCCTTTAAGTTCGAGTGCCTTAGCTACGAATTTTCCCGTTAACAGGGCCACAAAAAACTGCAATTTCAGCAAAATCATGCTCATAGTATATGTTACCTAAAATAAGCGCCCATAGTAGAAATAAAATCGGTAGAGGCGGTAATTGCAGTTACGAAGCGCTTGGGATTGTATATGTCACCATAAATCACTTCTAGCTTATAATTCCCGCCTTTATTATCAGCAATACACTTCTTGATCTTTTGTAACTGAACACTGTCTGTCACTTCACAAATATTGACTGTAAATGAGTCCTTACTGCTAGCTTGGTCGGGATTATATACCTCTTCTACCACAATGTTTAGCTTGTCATCCCGTCGATTTAGAACACCTTCTACGATAACTACCTGACCTGAGATCAACTTTTCTTTCAGTTTTTCATAGGCCCTGGTAAACACCACCGCGTCGTATTTAGCAAATTGGTCTTCTAGAGTTAAAATAGCCATGGGTTTTTGGTCTGTTTTTGTAAGCACTACCTTCACCGCCGCCAGCACCGTCAGGAATTTAAACTTCCCTCCTTCGCTCACCGGTCTGCCTAGATACTCGCCCCTCTCAATAGCTGTCAATGGAAATATTCCTGAGAGTAGCAAATTGCCATAACTGTCGAGAGGATGGGCAGTAATATAACTACCGATTAACTCCTTCTCCCAGGCGATTTTCTCGCTGACGTCGACATCAGTTAGCTTAGGGAGTTCCACTTTATCTATCTGAGTTGAAGTCTCAGTCTTGCTGCCAAATAAGTTCGACTGACCGATTACCTCGTGTTTCTTGGAATTCTGGGCAGCGGAATGAACGATAGGGAGAACTGCGAGCAGCTGATTGCGCTGCCCAAACTGGTCGAGCGCCCCTATTTTCACTAGGCATTCAATCGCCTTCTTATTCGACTTGTGTTCGAGCAGTCTCGACACAAAATCAGCAAAATGCCTGTAATCGCCTGACTTTTGTCTATCTTTCACGATCTCCTCTACCAGATTTATGCCGACGTTCTTAACCGCACCTAGCCCGAATCGAATATAGCTACCCTTCTCTACTGTGAAGTAAGTCTCGGATTTGTTGATATCGGGAGGGAGAATAGTAAAGCCCATCCTACGAGCCTCAGTCATATCAATTGCTACTCTATCACTATCGCTAATATCAGAGTGCATTAGTCCTGTCATGAATTCAATTGGGAAATTAGCCTTCAAATAGGCACACCAGTAAGCGATTAAAGCGTAGCTCGCTCCATGGGCTTTATTGAATCCATAGTCAGCAAATGGCAGTAGATAGTCCCAAACCTGGTCAGCGATCTTCTGGTCGTATCCTAGCTTCTTTACACCCTCTTTAAATATGGGTGCTTCTTTGTTCATAATATCTAGTTTTTTCTTACCCATAGCTCTGCGCAGCAGGTCAGCAGCTCCCATAGAATAGCCGGCTATGTCCACTGCGATCTTGATCACTTGCTCTTGATAAATAGCAAAGCCAAAAGTTTTACCGAGAATTGGCTCCAATTCTGGGATTACGAAATGTGGCTGTTTGCGACCATGCCTACAATCGATGTAATCAGGGATGTACTGCATAGGACCAGGCCTATAGGCAGACACCATAAAACATAAGTCCTCCAAGGTCTCGGGTTGGAGGTCGCGCAAGTATTTCTGCATAGGGGGTGACTCAAACTGAAACACGCCAATTGTATCCCCTCTCGAAAAGAGTTCAAACGTCTTTTTATCATCAAGCGGGATTTTCTTGGTGTCGATTTTGACGTCGTGGTACTTCTCAATTAGGTCAATTGTATTTTTGATGATAGTTAGATTGCGCAGACCCAGAAAGTCGAACTTCATTAAACCCAACGTCTCGATCCAAACGCCCTCTTGCTGGGTGACGATTTTCCCGGTATTGCCAGTTTCAACTTGTACAGATACATAGTTAGTAATTGGATCTGGAGTGATTAGGTAGCCGCAAGCATGGGTAGAAAAATGCCTAGCCATACCCTCGATCTTAGCTACCACCTGTCTTAGTTTCTGCAGCTCTGGAGTGGAATTAATCAAGGCGGCAAATTCCGGATCTTCCTTGACCATTTTCTCAATCGGCTTAACTTTGCCGAAGACCACATGCACCATTTTCGAGAGCTTATCAGCCACCTTAAGGTCAATCCCCATGACTCTGGAGACGTCCCGAATTGCCGCTTTGGTTTTCATTCTCCCAATCGCGCAAATAGCCGCTACATTATCATGGCCGTACTTTTGCTCGACGTAGCGAACCACTTCATCTCGCCTATCATCCTGGAAGTCCATGTCGATGTCGGGTGGCGATGGTCTTTCAGGGTTTAAAAATCTTTCAAAATATAGTTCCCAACCAAGTGGTTCCACATTGATGATGTCCAGACAATAGGCAACCACACTACCTGCTACCGACCCCCTTACGCCCACCACAATACCTTGGGCCCTAGCCCATTTGATAATATCCGACACTACTAAGAAGTAGTCATCATACCCCTTGTCATGAATGATCGCCAGCTCATAATTCAACCTAGTTTCAAGGTCTTTGGAAACTCCTCCATAGGCAACTATTGCTCCCTCAAATGCTTGCAATCGCAGCAACTCACTAGAGGTTTTGCCGATCTCTTTGCCTTCAGGGACGTAATGCGGCTGCACGCGATCATAAACAATATCATAAGCTTCTATTGCCTCAGCAAGTTCATTGGTGTTGGAAATTATCTCTGGCAAGTCAGTGAAATGGGCGGTCATTTCATCGGGTGTCTTCACGTATGTGTCTAGATAACCTTTACGGGCCTTTTCTGAGCCCAGTTGGCGACCGTCCTTAACAGCAAACAGAACTTCCTGCATCTCACTATCAGATTTATCTAGAAAATGTGCGTCAGTGGTAGTAATCAATTTAACTTTATATTTCTGTGAGTACTCCTTAAGCCTGGTGTTGACCTTCATTTGCTGCTTTACAGTGCCCACGTGCTCACTAGCTATCTTCATGCGCATACTCTCATCCCAATCGTCGGTATTTGTAAAACCATTGCGCTGTATCTCTAGGTAGAAATCCTGCCCAAAGATACGGTGCAAATCCTCTAGCCACTTCTCAGCCAGTTTATCCTCTCCCCGGAGAATATGTCTGCTGATGGGACCAGCCAAACAAGCTGAGGTGCAGATCAAACCTTCTTTGTACTTCTCTAGTACTTCTAAATCAACTCGTGGTTTATAATACATTCCTTCTACTTGCGCAATTGACACTATCCGGTTTAAATTCTGATAGCCAATCTTATTTTTAGCTAATAAAAGCAAGTGGTAATACTTAATGCCATTTACAGGTGACTTCCTTTGCCTATTCTCAGGAGCAAGGTAAATTTCACAACCAAGAATTGGCTTTATGCCGTTGTCTTTAGCACCCAACCAAAATTCAGTGGCACCGTACATAACTCCGTGATCGGTCATAGCGACTGCGGGCATTTTATGTTCGGCAACTTTAGCCATCAACGGACCAATTCGATTCATGCCGTCCAGCATTGAATACTCAGTATGTAAATGGAGATGAACAAAACTCATGCTAAATTCTAACAGAGTTTACCGCAGTTTCTACAATGTAACCGGTAAAACTTATAGAGCGCTATAGAAAGTAGCTAACCTACCGGAGTGATACTCAAAGTTAATCATTCCATAGGCTTTGGCTAGCGCCTTGAAGTTGGTGCCGTAAGGTTTGGCATATTCTCTAGAAATTCTGGGTACCAACTTTGCAAGTGCTTCTGTAAAACCAGAATATTGTACCTTGTTTAAGTAGCCAAAGCAGTTGTACTTAAGTACATTTACCCTGCAAAAACCTGACTCAACACCCATGATGGCCACTACAATTCTATAGTCAGCGCCGTTTGCCTCTGCCGCATCGATAATTTGCTTAGCGTATCCGTAAGTAGCGATCGGGGAACCTTGTCTTTTGAGGTAACTTACTAGTCTAGAGATTTTGGCCTCCTTCTCTTTTAACTTCTTATACTTACCCTCAAGACTTTGGTAAAAACTGACTTTTTGATCCAATTTTTGCTGCTTTTGTGCGAGTAACCCTGAAACCTGGCTACCGGAAATCTTGGCCTGCTCTATCTCTTGCTCTTGTGTTTCGACACCTAGAACCTCAGGAGACTTAACTAGGACTAGCTTGATTTCGGATTGAACTGCCGAAGCTAAACCCACTTGTATGAACACAAGTGGCAGTAATAACAGCGCGTACTTTAACTTTTTACGTAGTTCTAAAATAGAACTTTAATAAAAACTTAATTGACACAAACCAACCTTAATTTAGTATATAACTGTACCATATTATACCATTTTTTCAGGTTCTGATTCAACCCCATCCACGCTGGCAGTAGCATTCTCTGGGATAGATGATATATCAGGTGTTATGGATTGGGTGCTAGTTTGCTGAGGCGCAGCAGTCGTGACAGGCGTGACTATGGCTGATGGCATACCGGGCTTCATGGCTACTTTAGTAGTATCGTCTTTGACACCATACATATTTTTTTCTTCTTCAGTCAATAAACTAGACTCATATTTCGTAGTCAAAGCCTCGCGAATAGGGATAGGTCTTTCAGGCTTAGCTTTATTTTTTCTGATGTAGTAGAAAACGCCAAGTCCAATACCACCGATGATCATGACGGCAAACATAGCAATCCCAAAGACTCTCGAGACATCATTGGGGCCGGCTTTAGCCTCCTCCATAGTTACTGTAAAGAACTCACTATATTTCTCACCATTTGCCAGTTTTAGTTCTAACCTAAATCGACTTTCAGCAGCCGTCAAGCTAATCTCCTGCTCAGCCAGGCCGCTAGCGCCTGCTTTTTCGGGGAAACTAACTGGCACACCACCGTTACTTAGGTTGATTTGTGCATCCAGATTGTCTACAAACACTTTTAGTTTTATCTTGTCGGTGGTAGCGGTAAATCTTTTGGCAGTGTCGCTAGTTAGCTCTGCACCTTCAATCTGAATTTCAGATTGAGGTGCCAAAGTATACGTCGAAAATTTATCGATATCATAAGTCAGCACTTCGCCGGAGTAATTGATAGCTGCTGGTGCATAGACAGAACCATTTCTTAAGATCTTGGCAGTAACTGAAGTTGAATTGCTACTTGGTAGTGAGACCAATCTCAACTTGCTCATACTGAGCTTTGCTTTCTTGTCAGCAAACGCAGGCAGCAGGTCGGTGTCGAATTTAATCTTACCCACTGTCTCTAGATCGACATTGTCTGACATAAGTGAAATTCTATCCAAAGCATCTACATTACCGAGATTGATGTTCTCTTGGAAGACAATTTTATTTGTCCCCGGATTATCGAGCGTAAAGGCGGCTATCGCAGACAGCTTATCTTTGGCCAGACTAGAAATTATTGTCGAACTGCTGCCAGACTTTATCAGCGCTGCTGGAAGTTTAGTGACCTTTTGCTTTTCAGCTAACTCGTCTACTGGCGGCACTGAGGCTCTCAAGAAGTAGACAATAGTAGCCTCCTGGTTGGTAGGGGTTAGAGTGACTGTTTGGGTTGCAGGGCTAGATGGGGATAATTCAACTTGGCTACTGCTGGGTAGTGTCACACTGACAGCGTAGCTCCCTTCAGTAAGATCAGCAAATATGGTGTCTCCTAATTCTGAAACCTTGTTTTGGTTGATAGCACCACCCGTGAGCTTAACTGTTACACCTGGAAATGAAGTCCCATCAAATGTAACCTTTACCACCACTCTGTAGTTGGCAGTTGGCGGAGTTTCTTCTGGCGTTTCTTCAGCCATGGCCAGCCCAAAAGGCCTGGTCAAAATAGTCAGCAATACTATCAATATGAATGTTAAACCAAAAAGCTTAGCAAATGCTCGGTCAAACATAACAGTCAATTGATAAAAAGTAATTAATCTAATTTAACCTTCCTACTGATATTTAGC
>CALFHW010000064.1 GCA_937876695.1 uncultured bacterium | reverse complement strand
TCGTAACAAGGTAGGTGTACCGGAAGGTGCGCCTGGATCACCTCCTTTCTAGAGTTTCTGAGCAAAGATCTCCCTCACGAGAGATCGGCGCTCTACTCAATATCTAAACCCCCACGGTGATGGGGTGCTGGATAGACAGAATAAGTTTCCTATCACTTCTCAGTTGTTGAGGATGTCCCTGGGCTTGTAGCTCAGTTGGTTAGAGCACTGTGCTGATAACGCAGGGGTCACAGGTTCGAATCCTGTCAAGCCCACTAACCCTGGCAGGTCCCGGGGATGTAGCTCAGCGGGAGAGCAGCGCCTTTGCAAGGCGAAGGTCACGGGTTCAAATCCCGTCATCTCCACTGAGCGGTTGTGTGAACGATTGGAGAGAGACAAAAACTTGTTGAGTGATGGTCTGGTCTAAATCTTGAAAAAAGCACCGAGTTTGGGTTGTTCTGCGGCCCGGCGGTGTAGCCGGGCCGAATTGTCTCTAAAAGTCGAATAGTTTGAAGGGTGACCGATGCCCTGGAATAATCGAGAGCATCTGTCACCGGTCAACGGTGAATGCACCTTAAAAACTGAATAGCAATTGATGTAGGCCGATAAAGTAATTTATCGAAAAGCGAAAAGTATCAATTTCTCCGCATCACGTGGAGAAGCTACTAAGAGCTTACGGTGAATGCCTTGGCGCCAAGTGCCGATGAAGGACGCGGGACACTGCGATAAGCCTCGGGTAGCCGTGTACAGGCGATCGATCCGAGGATTTCCGAATGGAGAAATCCACTGCAGCGCACCTGCAGTATCCGCTGGTTGAACACATAGACCAGTGGAGGGGAACCTGGGGAACTGAAACATCTAAGTACCCAGAGGAAAAGAAATGATTTCCCTAGTAGTGGCGAGCGAACGGGAAACAGCCCAAACCGTCTCTGCTTGCAGAGGCGGGGTTGTAGGACCGGCATATGGAAGTTACAAAACAATCAATTAGCGGAAAGGTGTGGGAAAGCCTGCCAAAGAGGGTAACAGCCCCGTATGCGAAAATTGATTGTCTTCCGCCGTGTTCCTGAGTACTGCCGGGCACGCTAATCCGGCAGGAA
>CALFHW010000063.1 GCA_937876695.1 uncultured bacterium | reverse complement strand
GCCGGTATCAAGCCGGAGGAAGGTGGGGATGACGTCAAGTCAGCATGGCCTTTATGTCTGGGGCTACACACACGCTACAATGGTCGGTACAACGGGTCGCTAAGCCGCGAGGTAGAGCCAATCCCCAAAGCCGGCCTCAGTTCAGATCATAGGCTGCAACTCGCCTGTGTGAAGTCGGAGTTGCTAGTAAACGCGCGTCAGCTATAGTGCGTTGAATACGTTCTCGGGCCTTGTACACACCGCCCGTCACGTCATGGGAGCTGGTAACACCTGAAGCCGGTAGCTTAACCCGTAAGGGAGGGCGCTGTCGAAGGTGGGGCTGGTGACTGGGACGAAGTCGTAACAAGGTAGGAGTACCGGAAGGTGCGCCTGGATCACCTCCTTTCTAGAGTTTGAGTCCCCGCTTTCGAGCGGAATACTCACAAAAATCCTTTTGGCGCGGTGCTAAAAGGTGGCAGGAAATCTGCTTCCTATCACTTCTCAGTTGTTGAGGTCTGGATGCCACGGGCTTGTAGCTCAGTTGGTTAGAGCACTGTGCTGATAACGCAGGGGTCACAGGTTCGAATCCTGTCAAGCCCACTAACCCTGGCAGGTCCCGGGGATGTAGCTCAGCGGGAGAGCAGCGCCTTTGCAAGGCGAAGGTCACGGGTTCAAATCCCGTCATCTCCACTGAGACTGCAAAACAACGAGGAAAAGTTTGGTAGAGAGAAACAGCAAAGCTTAAATCCAGTTTTTATCCATCGCATGGCTTTATCGGCCCGGCGATGAGCCGGGTCGCTTTGTCTCTACAATCAAAAAAGAATATCTTTGAAGGGTGACCGATGCCCTTGAGCAATCTCCAGAGCATCGTTTACCAATCAAATGGTGAATTTGTACCTTGACAACTGAATAGTAACTGATGATGTAGGCCAAAGTAATTTGAAGTAAGAAAAAGTATCAATTTCTCCGTATCACGTGGAGAAGCTACTAAGAGCTTATGGTGAATGCCTTGGCGCCAAGTGCCGATGAAGGACGTGGGAAACTGCGATAAGCTCGGGCGAGCCGTTAACAGGCGACCGAACCCGAGATCTCCGAATGGGGAAACCCACTACAGCGAACCTGTAGTATCTTACGCAACCAACACAGTGTAAGAAGGGAACCTGGGGAACTGAAACATCTAAGTACCCAGAGGAAAAGAGATTATTCCCCTAGTAGTGGCGAGCGAACGGGGAACAGCCCAAACCATTCCGGCTTGCCGGAGTGGGGTTGTAGGACCTGACAATAAGAGTTACAAATCGATCGGTTAGTGGAAAGGTGTGGGACAGCCTGCCAAAGAGGGTAATAGCCCCGTACACGAAAACTGATTGACTCTGTTGGGTATCCTGAGTACTGCCGGGCACGCTAATCCGGCAGGAATCTGGGGAGTCCACTCTCCAAGGCTAAATACACTTGGCGACCGATAGTGAACAAGTACCGTGAGGGAAA
>CALFHW010000062.1 GCA_937876695.1 uncultured bacterium | reverse complement strand
TGTAGCTCAGCCGGTTAGAGCGTTCCTCTGATAAGGGAGAGGTCGTTGGTTCGAGTCCAACCAGGCCCACCTCTGTTCTAAAGGGGATGTAGCTCAGTTGGGAGAGCGCCGCCTTTGCACGGCGGAGGTCAGGAGTTCGAGCCTCCTCATCTCCATTGGCACGGATGTTTTTTGGTGTGCCCCTAGAGGGAGTGACTTTGGTCAATTCTTTCAACAATTAGAACTTGAGTGGTATATGGTTATGCTTTTAAGGAGCCTGGCTGTATGCCGGGCTTTTTTAATTTCATTGAACCTTTTTATTTTGATAAGAAATTGACCATTGTTACTTGGTGACAGGTAGTAATTGTCAGCAGCTTATCAAATTGCTGTGTACTTTTACAAATGAATAAGGTAATGGCGTAATTTTATGTGTATATGAGAATGCCGAATTCTCCGTATCATGTGTGTAAGCTACTAAGGGCACATGGTGGATGCCTTGGCGTCAAGTGCCGATGAAGGACGTGGTACACTGCGATAAGCCTCGGGGAGTTGTGTGCGAACGCTATATCCGAGGATTTCCGAATGGGGAAACCCACCAGGGGTTAATGCCCTGGTACTGCTATTTGAATAAAATAGGGTAGCAGAGGGAACGAGGTGAACTGAAACATCTAAGTAACCTCAGGAAAAGAAATAATTCCCAGAGTAGTGGCGAGCGAAATGGGAGTAGCCCAAACCACAGCTATATGCTCGTGGGGTTGTAGGGCCCGACACATGAGAGTGACAAATCTGTCTGGTAGCAGAATCTTCTGGAAAGTTGAGCCATAGAGGGTGACAGTCCCGTAGGCGAAACTGGACAGACTCTCGTTGGGTACCTGAGTACGGCGGGGCACGCTAACCCTGTCGGAATCTGGGAGGTCCACCTCCCAAGGCTAAATACATTTGACGACCGATAGTGAACAAGTACCGTGAGGGAAAGGTGAAAAGACCCCCGGTAAGGGGAGTGAAATAGAACCTGAAACCGTGTGCCTACAACCGGTCGGAGCACTATGGCCTTCGGGCAATGTGTGACGGCGTGCCTTTTGGAGAATGAGCCAGCGAGTTAAT
>CALFHW010000061.1 GCA_937876695.1 uncultured bacterium | reverse complement strand
TTCGTCGCCGCAAGGCACGGCCATAATTGCACCAGTACCATATCCTGCCAATACATATTCGGAAATCCAAATAGGAATAGGACGCTGATTAAATGGATTCAATGCATATGCACCTGTAAAGCAACCAGTGATTTTTTTCTCCGCTTGGCGCTCTCTGTCACTGCGGCTTTTAACGTATGCAATATATTCTTCAACAGCTTGCTTTTGATTGGCAGTTGTAATTTGTTCAATTAATTCATGTTCTGGAGCCACCACCATAAAATCAACCCCAAAAATGGTATCAGGTCTGGTAGTATACACGGTTAATTTTGCCCCATTTGCACTATCGGCAATGGCAAAATCTATTTCAGCCCCATAAGATTTTCCAATCCAGTTGGTTTGCATTTCGCGCATGGCTTCGCTGAATTCAATTTGATCTAAGCCACTGATTAAACGGTCAGCATATTCTGTAATGCGCAAGTACCACTGTCTTAATTTTTTCTTAACAACGGGATGGCCACCTCTTTCACTTAATCCATTGACCACTTCATCATTGGCCAACACAGTTCTAAACTTCTGAATATATTCCAGCAGTTCTCTTTCTTCCGAAGATAAAGGAATTTCTCCTGAAACTACCTGCTTTTCTTGATCGACAGCCTGAGTTATACCCGCCGCGATATTCCCGGAATTTAGATTTAGCCAAATACCCACCGTGGCGGCAAAAGCAGCTGGGTCCATACCGATAGAGAAATCTTTTGCAAAGCTGGCACTAAAACCCCCTGCTATTACTCCAAAGGCTAACATCGCAGTATTGAAAAATGGTGAATTCCTCTGGCTTCTCATAATACCAGTTGACCTTTGCCAGAACTCTAGTAATAACTTATTGGTGTCTATGTTTAAAGATTTATACATTTGCCTGTATACGAATAGGTCAAATACCTCTCCTAATACGTCTTGATTGGGAGAATCTAAATCAAGCTGCCCCAAGGCGACCTTTTCAGATGAGTCTAGAGTGGCATTCAAAGCTTCAGTATAAGCTGAAATACTCTCGGTAATTACCCCAACCCTATCCTTATGTTTCCCTCTGTAACTGCTCATCATACGGATAGTTTTTAGCCCAGCGGTGTTGAGTGTAGGGAAAACTTGGTCAGGTCCGTTATTACAATCAACCCTCTCAATTGCAATTAGCTCTCTACTAGGGGCGGCTATCACTGTTTCGTTATAGAGATAATTCCTAGCAGCAGCTATTAATCCCGCGCATTCGTATTCATCACCCAGCAAATCCTTCTTAAACTGGCCTAGTTCTTCTGGCGAAATTGGGAGTAAACTGTTACTTGCTTTACCTTGTGACTCCAGCCAAGCCATGTATCTACCCTCGATATGGGCAATAAAGGAATTTGCAGGGTTCGGCAGGGATTCCTGATTAGAAAAAGTTTCTGGCAGTTGCCCTATTGGATCTTTTATCATAGTCAAAAATTGCTTAATTACTTTTTAGATTTATCTCGCAAAGTGTCAATTGGCAATGGCATTGCACCTAACAGCCTACCTAAATTTTTCTGCCCTATAGCTATACCTACAAAACGAAATAGCTGTTGGGTCATAAACTTAGCTGCTTCTTGGACAATATCTCCATTCTCATCCTCGTTAGGAGCATTAACCACATTTGGAATCTCCAATATATCTTTACCACTAAAGAAATCCTTGCTCTTCATTTGAGTGCTTCTAATTGCTACTAGCAGGTCCAATGGGTTCATCATATACCCATTATATCATTGCTAAGCTGTAATTACAACAGGATAGACAATCTATTGGGCGTGATATACTCTTACTTGGAGTTTTTTGAAACACTTAGAATAAAGTAGGCTTCAATTCGACAATCCCAAAAGAATGATGTGCCCAGCTAAACCCAATTCCATTTCTAAGCCAAAATGACAGAGGAATATACTACTTCTCCTCTGATTTTACAGCTGCTTTGGCTTGCATGAAGGCAGATCGCATCTGCTCCAGCATATCGCCTGCACCTGAACCTGAATTTGGTATGAAAATGGTATTTGTCTTAGAGTTATCAGCTACGTCTCGCATGGTATCGAAGTACTGAGTCATTAATACCAATAGCATAACATCGGCGGCGTCCACGCCCTTAATTTCTGATTGAAATTGTTCTACGCTCTTGCGATAACCCTCGATAATCGCCCTTCTCTGCTCCGCGACTCCTACTCCCTGTAATTTCTTACTTTCGGCATCAGCCTCAGCTGCTTTTACTACTTCGATCTTATTTGCCTCAGCTCTTTCGACTGCTGCTAGCTTCAGTCTCTGCTGGGCGTTGATCTCATTCATGGCCTCTTTGACCTTGTGGTCAGGGTCGATATCAGTTACCAAAGCCTTGTAGATCTTAAAGCCAAAACTCTCCATAACCTCTGCTAGGTCGCGTTGTAGGGTATTAGCGATATCGTCCTTCTTCTCGAAGACTTCGTCTAATAAAATATTTGGCACTTGAGCTCTGACACTGTCAAATACGAACGCACTAATCTGCCTGGCGGGGTTATTGAGTTTATAGAAGGCATCAAAAACATTCTCTTCTTTTACTAAAAATTGTACTGAAACTCTGACCCTGGTGAAGACATTGTCTTTAGTCTTAGTTTCGACATCGGTATCTAGTTGCTCGATTCTAAGGGAAAGCCTACCTGCGATTCTCTGAATCATAGGAATTTTGAAGTGTAAGCCAGGACCAGCAACCCTGGAGAATTTCCCTAAAGTCTCTAAAATTGCCACTTCTTGCTGCTTAACGATGAAAAATGACTGTGGGGAGAGTATCAAAATTACCAAACCAAGAGGAAACAAGCAGAATGTAAGTAATCCAAACATTTCGAACATAATCTTTATACCCCTTAAAAGTTAACTAGTTACTCTAATTATACGGTATAATCAGGAATGTTAAAAATTGAAGGCCGAAATCCAGTCATCGAGTTATTACGTTCAAAAAGATACATCAAGAGAATAATGCTCGAGGAAGGAATCAATGAAAAAGACGAAAAAATCTCCGAAATTATCAAAAGAGCGCGCAACCGCTCTATTACTATTGAGTACACCGCCAAAAAACAGTTAGTCAGGTTCTCAGACACTAAGAATCACCAAGGCGTGATTGCCCTAGCACTCATAGGTTTTGAAGACTTAGGTGAAGTTATTACCGAACAGCGCAGACATAAGAACCCTCTGAACTTCGTCTATATTAGAGAGGCTTTATACGAAGATAATATCGGCGCCATCGCGCGTTCTGTAGAGGCTGCCGGCTTTACAGGAGTAATCCTCTCCCCTAAGCAAAACCTCACCGCCCAGATGTTCCGCAGTTCAATGGGAGCATTGGCAAATGTGACTATTTGTAGAGAGAGCCTATTTACAGCTATTAAGCTCTGTCAGAAAGAGTTAATTCAGGTGGTCGGCATCGAACTTTTTACTGAGAATATATTTACCGAGGTAGATCTGGTACCCGATACCATGCTCATTATTGGCGGCGAGGACCGTTCGCTCTCACCAGAGATTATGAAAAAATGCGACACTGTTGTCAAAATCCCTATGTATGGTAAGATCAACTCGTTAAATATGACTGTAGCAGCATCTATTGTGGTATTTGAGAAACTCAGACAGGTGCGCTCTCGAATCTCATCCTAAGATCTGTTATGATCTGATTTATTTTATCTAGAAGTCGTGTTACAATTAGCATTATGGCAAGAAAAGGCAACAGACAAATCATTAAGTTAACCAATAAGGCTACTGGCACTGCTTACTACGTGACAAAGAATAGAATCAACGTCACCGAAAAGCTAAAGCTGAAAAAGTTTGACCCTAAGTCGGGCAAACATGAGGAGTTTACCGAGGGTAAACTAAAGTAGCAGCTGGAATTTGAGAGCAGTGTGACGAGATGCGGGCATCGGTTAATTGGTAAACCACGGGTCTCCAAAACCCGCACTCTCAGTTCGAGCCTGAGTGCCCGTGCACTTTTTTAAGTTTGATTCTAAGCAAACAGTTAAGAAAATTAAATGAGCGGCGAAAATAAAGGTAAAAATGGCAGAAATATAGTCAGCGTAATAGCTGATGTAATTTTGTTTATACCTAGGCAGTTGGGCTCAATGCTCAAGTTCATGGGAGAGGCCGTCAGCGAATTAAAGTTCATTTCTTGGCTATCTATCAAAGATACTGTAAAATTGTCGGTGTACATCCTGTTATTCGTAGTAGGAATGGCACTAGCATTTGCTTTGACTGATGCGGCGCTTTACGAAGTATTTAAACTGATAACTGCATAAAATGAAAATTGACCCTAAATTAAGTGAAGCACCATTGTGGTTTATCATCAACACCTACTCTGGCCACGAGAAGAAGGTCTCCGCGCAGATTATGCAGAGAGCCAAGGCTGCCGGCGTCGAGAAAGACGTACTGGAAGTACTAGTGCCTACTCAAGAGAAAATTCTAGTCAGTGACGGTAAGAAAAGGAAAAAAGAAGAAAAGTTCTTGCCTGGATATGTTTTAGTACACCTGAGACTTACCGAACAGACTTGGTATGTAGTGCGCAATACAGACGGCGTGACTGGTTTTGTAGGCACTGAGCAGCGCCCTACTCCACTCAAGCCTAGCGAGGTTGCCAAGATCATGGCATTCACCAAGATCGAAGCTCCAACTTTCACTACAGCATACGCTTTGGGTGATGCTGTCAAGGTCACTGACGGTGCTTTCAAGGACTTCGTAGGCAGTATTAGCAGCATCAATGAAGACAAGGCTCAGTTAGAAGTGTTATTATCGGTATTCGGCAGAGAAACTCCAGTCGTATTGGATTTCCTACAAGTAACTAAGTTGTGATAGAATCAGCGCATGGCTAAACCAGTTGGTAAAAAATTAAAGGCTCAAGTTAAATTCGTGATCGAGGGCGGCAATGCTACACCAGGTCAGAAGATCGGTCCAGCTCTAGGACAGCACGGTGTAAATATCGGCGAATTCGTGTCTAAGTTCAACGAACAGACACAAGACCGCAGAGGACAGCTCGTGCCAGTCATTTTAAGCGTTTTCGAGGACAGAACTTTCAAACTTGCATTCAAACAATCCCCTGCTTCATTCTTGATCGGCAAAGCAGCTGGTGTTAAGCAAGGTTCAGGTACTCCTAACTTGAAAAAAGTCGGGAAAATCTCACGCAAACAACTAGAAGAGATCGCTAAAGTAAAGATGGAGGACTTCAACACTCGCAAACTTAGCTCCGCTGTAAACATTTTAGCTGGCTCAGCTAAGAGTATGGGTATCGAGGTCACCGATTAAACTATTTATTGAGAAAATTAGCTAGAAAGCACATGAAAAAAGACAAAAAAGCCACTGATATCAAACGCGTTCCTAGAAATATCCGCGAAGCAGAAGCCAAAAAGCTAGTTTCAGAGAAGAACTACTCTATTGAGGCCGCTGCAGAGTTACTTCCTAAGGTTTCTATCAGTAAATTCGCTGGTTCAGGTGTGCTAAATGTCATTTTGTCACTCAAAGAAAAGCAGGCCAATGAGTCAATCAGAGGTAGCGTAGTTTTCCCTCACCAGTTCGGCGAGCAGAAGCGAGTTATCGTTTTGGCTGATGGCGAGGCTGTCAGTGAAGCAACTGCTGCTGGAGCTGATCACGCTGGTCTTGATGAGCTAGTTGCGAAGATCGAAGGTGGTTGGTTTGAGTTTGATGTTGTGATCGCTACTCCTGCAGTTATGGCTAAAATCGCCAAACTAGGTAAAGTTCTAGGTCCAAAGCAGCTGATGCCAAACCCTAAGACCGGCACCGTCACCGACAAGGTAGGCGCAGCAGTCAAAACCTACAAAGCAGGTAAAATCGACTTCAAAATGGATGCTGGCAAGACTGTCAAGGTTAGATTTGCCAAGCTAGATATGTCTGCAGAGCAGATCGAGGCAAATCTTAAGGCAGCTATCGACGCCGTCAAAAACGAACTACGCAGACTAGGCCCTGGAGTCGTCAAGAAGGTCACAATCGCTCCTTCAATGGGTCCAAGCATCGTCATCAACAAGACCGTTTTTAGCGCGTAGTAAGTTTTTAGCGCGTAGCTAACTTCGATTCACACTTAGTGTTAAATTTCTCTAGCGTGATTTAACTACCACGAAGTATCCTTTTGTGGGGATCAGCTGGAAATCATTGCCAAAGACCAAATCTTCCTCAAATACAATTGAGTTAAACTGCCCTTGTTCGTATGAGGATACCTGAGTTACTTGCTGCATACTCTGATGTGCAACTTGCTGAGCACTACCCTGCAGATTGCCCAAAAACCTAATACCCGATTCAGTCGCTGGAATTGAGTTCGAGACTGGAATTGTCTGTCCAGTCAATTGAAACTCGATTGGAGTTAAATTTTTGAGCTTAATAAACAGACCTTCGCCCTCCACTAAATTAAAGTCACCAATCCCTTCATCGCCTGCAATAGGAATGAAAGACTTGTAGGTCGAGCTCTCCATTCTTGAGATAACCTCAACGTCTGCGCCAGCCGCGCTCAAAGCACCTGCCAAATCCGACGCCTTGGCGACATCTGGCGCGGAAACGTTTAGCGCTATGGCGTTCCAGCCCGCAGAAAGAAGATAGCGGGAAGTCACGCTGGGGGCTATGGGGGGGGCGGTGACCGGTGGCAAAGTCGGCGGCTCAACCGGGTTAGAAACGGGGGGTTGGGTCACTATTTCAGTAGCTAACACCGCGCCGATATAGGCGGGAACGTTGCGCAGACCTTGCTGTCCAGGCCTACCAAATAACGGTGCATAGACCTGCTTTGCTGCAGGCAATCCTTGTAATCCAGTGGTTCCAGAGGCTACACTTTCACCGCCGGAACCGAGATTGTGCTGGCTATTGAAACTATCCGCGCTGTAATTTGCCAGCCCGTCCACAGAGTTGATGCCCGCTCTATAGTAAAGCTGCGAAGAACCTCCGCCATCCAGCATTACTGCTTGAGTTATTCGAGGGGTGCTTTTCTGCAGGAAAGATTTAATTCTGCTATTGAAAGCAGCTGCCTTGAAGACAGCAAAAACTATTTGGCCATCACTTGTATAACCTATAAGCGTGCGCGAGGCGGCGTCATTCATGCCTGAGAAAGACTCGGTTTGGCTTTGATAGACGCCGTTGAGAACCCCTAGCGAATTGCCCGAAACAATTGACTCGATTTTGACGTCAGCGTTGAGTTTGGCCGCAATGCTATTCAACTCAGCTTGGTTGCCTGCCACATCGGCATAATTCAAAATCGCTACCCTACTCTCACGCGCAATTATTCTACTCCCTAGAGAGGTCAGGTCTGCATTTTGATGTGTTATGAAGGCGTACCTACTGCTGCTGGATGATTTGTTGGCAATAATTCTACCAGTACTGCCGCAGAAGCCCAGGCAGCCGGGGCTCCCGCCCGTGGAGAGATCGGTATAGAAATTGGCATTGATAGCAATATCCAGTTTAGCTGTCTCTGCAAATCCTAGAAGGCTCTGATTCACGGTGCCGCTCGCTGGCGAGGTGGCCTCAAAGCGCGCAGTGGCAGGTACATATGCTACAAAGCCATCACCCACAGAACCTGCAGAATAGTTTGGAGGCACTTGCGTGTCGAATTTGAAAGGAAT
>CALFHW010000060.1 GCA_937876695.1 uncultured bacterium | reverse complement strand
GTATTTTTTTATCTGAGTGTCGTTCGCTTACCGCAAAGCACCTCGCCATAACCTCTTTCACCTCTTGGGTTTCCACTTTTACGCCCGTCTCGCGCTTATGCTTAACCTCTTCAACATATAAAAAGGGGTGAGAGTTCTCATTTGCCTTCATCTCAGCAATTTTTGCCGTAAATAAATCTCGCTGTTCGAGTAAGTACTTCTTAAACGGGTCACTCTTTCTTCCTTTTAGGTATTCATCTAGTATTCGGAGTATAGAAAATAAATACTTCGAAACGTGTTCTAATACACCTCCTGTATCGACACAACTCTCACCTAGTTGGTATCCTCTATACCAAGGGTGTTGAGTAGATGCAATTGGGTCTGTAATACCCAATATTGCCCAAGGTAGTAAAAAGATTCTTTTGTTTCCCCGCGCATCTAAATCACTCTCAGAGTGAGCCCATACCACTCCATCTCTCAAGGTTAGGTACGTTTCTTCACCAACAGCCTTTGGCCCTATTGTGTATTCTCTGACACCAGCCGGAAATGTAAAGGCACCATTATTTCTACGTCCCACTTCATTTATAACATTGTAAATCCAGTAGGTCTCAGCGAGGTAGCACAGCTTATCTTGGAAATCAATAGGCGCGAATTCTATTGGCGTATTTTTTGCTGATTTTGTTATTTCGGACTCCATTTGTTCAATAGTCAATATGTCCACAGTGCTCATTTATCCAATCAACATAACTTACTGCTATATTATAGGATACGACACTATTACTAGCTTGACCAAGACTGACAAAATCGACTGTTAGCTGACAATACGTATTACTTCTCCGTAGGAAAAAGGTTTTTAAGATCTGCCAAGTGAGTTAGGGCGGAAATTGGGGTAGTTTGGTCTAAATCGATTGAATTTAGCTTATCTTGGAGCTGTTCGAACTGCTGGACTTTGCTTTCTAGCTGCTCGATTTTGTTCTCATCGATGTTGCCTGTATCTCGGTTGGAACTATCTGAATCTAAAGCCTCGCCCGAAAGCGGCAGCCCTAACTGCTGGTAGTTCAGCCTGGTCTTGGCGATGTGCTTGATGTCGTTTTCTGCCTCGAGCACGCTGAGCACTTCTCTGGCGCGGATGATTATCTCTTCTGGCAGGCCAGCCAGTCTGGCTACTTCGACTCCATAGGATTTGTTTGCCTTGCCGCGCTTGAGTTTATGAGTAAAGTAGAGTTTCTCGCGAGCTTTAGCCTCCACGAAATAGTCCACTACACCTTCTAGACCTTTTGACAGCTCGGTGAGCTCGTGGTAGTGAGTGGCAAATAGTGTCCTACACTTTAGATTCTGTGAAATTCGCTCGACTAATGCCCATGCCAAAGCCACTCCGTCATAGGTAGAGGTGCCCCTGCCCACTTCATCGAGGATGACGAGGCTATCAGCGGTAGCGCGGCGCATGATATAGGACATTTCTACCATCTCCACCATAAAAGTGGATTCGTTTTGGGCGAGATTGTCCGCCGCGCCGATTCTAGTGTAAATTCCGTCCGTAAGCGGCAGTTTAGCTGTCTGGGCAGCTACATAGCAGCCGATTTGCGCCATCATTTGAGCTAGCGCCACGCTGCGGATATAGGTGGATTTTCCAGCCATGTTGGGGCCAGTGATTACGAGGAAGCGCTCACTTTGGGACATGCTCAGGTCATTGGCTACGAAGTTTTGCCCTAATGCAGCTGCTACCACCGGATGTTTAAGTGCGATTAGTTCGGTCTGTTTGCCAAACTCGGGTTTTACGTAGCTGTATTTCATAGATAGACTTGCAAAACCTTGGAGTACATCAGCTTCCGCTACCAATTTACCTAATTGCGATAACTTATTTAAATGTGGTTCCAACAGTAATTTGAGCTCTTGCAGTATTTCTAACTCTCTTTTGAGACGTATATCGTTGTTGCTTAGTATTATTTCCTCCCATTTCTTCAAATCCTCGGTGATGTAACGCTCTGCATTCACTAGAGTTTGCTTGCGCACGTAGGAAAGTGGGACTTTGCTGGCGTAGCTCTTGCTAACCTCGATATAGTAGCCAAAGACCTTGTTGTACCGAACTTTAAGGCTAGAAATACCAGTCTTTTCGATTTCACTCTTTTCCAAACTCTGGATGTACTCTTGGCCATTACGCCCTGCAGCCAAGATCTCTTGCAGCTTTGAGTCATATTCAGAATTAATGAAACCCGGATCTGAAGTTGAGAGAATTCCAGGGATTATCGCCTGTTCATAGGTGCTAGCAAGCTCTTCCAACCCCGAAAAATCAAACTCTGCTAGACCGTTATTCACTTTTCCCTGAATTAGTGATTGCAAAGCCCTTGCTGACTTAATGCTGGTCGATAATTGATAGAGATCTTGAGGTCCCAGGCGCTGGTAAGCAGCTTTTGTCAGAAACCTATCATAGTCGAATTGGTCATTTAAGGCGGTCTTAACGGTAGTAGCAATCTGCCCCTCTCCAAACAAGGTCATAAACTGCTCAACTTGCTTGTTTCTACGTTCAATTTCAGGTAAATCTGCGCAGACATTGAGCAGATAATCCTTTAAAAGCCTGCGGCCGCCTCTGGTTATGGTGTTATCAAGGTGTTTAAATAAAGAGTAGTTTTCGCTACCCGTACTATCTGCAAACACCTCTAGCGAGCGATAGCTGCTCCAAGGGATATTGACATAGGAACTGGGTTTGAGAATCACTAATTTATCTAGATTTAACTTCTTGTGCAAATTATCTTGCAAGTACCTTCTGGCCGCATTGAGTGGTCCTAATAGATCCGATTGCTCGCTAAGTCCCCAGGCTTTGAGCGAGTTTAGCTCATAGGCCGATTTAAGCTCGCTAAAGCTCTCTTTCAAGTCAAAATCTGCTGCTGGGACTGTGTTGATCAACCTGACAGTTGGCAGATTCTGCTTTGCAAGTCTAGTTAGCATCCAAGTTTCCAAATTATCTGCGATAACTAGCTCCTTGACCTGGTATTTTTGCAGTTCACTTAGTAATTGGTCCAAACTCTGGCTATCGTCACTAACCTCAAACAGCAGAGCAGCTGAGGTACTGGCGTCCACCAGGCAGATGGCCGAGGTGTAATTGCCACTATTTGTATTGCTGGACTTACCAGAACTAACCGCCACGCTTGCCAAATAGTTATTACCCTGGTGTCCCAGAAGTGCCTCGTCCACCACTACGCCAGGAGTTATCACCTCTCGGATTTGTCGCTCCACAAGTTGCCCCGCAACAGGTTCGTGCATTTGATCTGCAATTGCTATCTTGACACCCGCATCCACTAGTTTCGGTAGGTAAGTCGGCAGAGCGTGGTGCGGAATTCCAGCCATGGGCTGGCGATTGGCGTCTTTTCCTCTGGAAGTAAGCGTAATTCCCAAAATTTTGGACAATTCCACGGCGTCATCATCAAATGCTTCATAAAAATCCCCCATCCGAAACAACATCACTGCATCGGGATGCTGAGCTTTGAGGTCGTTATATTGTTTTTGCATAGGAGTCATGGGTTAAGTATACGGTATAATTAGCTGACAATGAAACACCTTAGAAATCTAATTCTCTCGATTGTAGTGGTAGGAAGTATCTTTGGAATTAGCGTGCTAGCCATCCACTTGAGTCAAAACAGTTCAGTCCCGGGCAGCACGACTCCCCAGACCGCTGAGAATGGGCAGAATAACGAAAGCATCACTGAAATAGTCCCGGTAGCCAAAGAAGATTTCGTAGTAGCTGGCTGGATTCCTGATTGGGGTAGCCCTGCTGGCCTAGCTAGTCTCAAAGCCAATAATGGCCTGCTGACCAATATCTCTCCAGTCTGGTATGAGGTGGCTGAGGACGGCTCGATCAAAGATAAAACACCGGCAAATAGTAAGCAGATAATCGCTGCCGCTCAAAGTTCAGGGATCGAAATCACCCCCACCGTCGCCAGCTTCGACCACAATATCTTGAGCAAAGTATTTCAGGATGAAGCAGTTTTTAATCGCCATTTAGATCAACTCAAGCAAATATCTGCTAGACCTGAATTCGCAGGGATCGATCTAGATTATGAATCCACTAAACTCGCGGACAAAGATCAGTTTTACAAACTCTTGGGACTTTTGAGCCAGGATATCAGGTCACGTGGCAAGCGTTTAATCTTCACCGCACTAGCCCAATGGGGCGATACCATTAGTTATAAGAGTCTGCGTGAAACCAGACAAGTGCAAAACTGGGCAAAAATCTCGGAGTATGCTGATGAAATCAGAGTTATGGCATATGATTACACCTCACCTAAAGCTCTGCAACCAGGGCCAATTGCGCCATACAGTTGGGTCAAGGAGGTCTTAGAGTATGCCAGAGAAGAAGGAGAAATATCTAAGCTAGTGCTGGGAATTCACCTTTACTCATACGAATGGTACATGGAAAGCAGTGAGTACCAGCAGAAGAAAACAGACGGAATCGATCCATTGGCTTTTACCGAGAACTCCGATTTCAACCTCCCGATTAGCAAAACCTCAGCTCGTTCGTATACCTATGACACTGTAAAAAAACTTGTGGCGTCATTGCAAGAGGTGCCAACGCAGCGAGATGGAGAGATGACTGTGCGTTTCATGCGCCAAAATCCTCAAACGAAAAAGAACGAGGAGAGAATTCTGGTTTACACAACTCCCGAAGCTACCAAAGCCAAAGTTGACCTTGCTCGGAGCCAAGGTGCCAAAGGTGTAGTTTTCTGGAGGTTAGGCGGGGACGAGGATCTACTATCGCAAATAAATATAAACTAAACCTGCGGGATCGTGTATAATATCTACAGTGCTATTGCTGCCGCGGTGGCGGAACTGGTAGACGCGCTGGTCTTAGGAACCAGTGGGATTATTCCCGTGTAGGTTCGATTCCTATCCGCGGCATTCGCATTAGCTCACAAAACTGTTATATTTGGATATAACTTCAAATTACTACAGTTATGACCGTCCCTAAACCTAGCCCTGTTTTGGTGTTAGTTACCATCTTGGCAATTGTATTTGTAACTATTTTGGCTATTGGCATAGCACTCTTCCTCAATAATCAACGCGCAAATTCTATCTCCAGTTTTGCTGAGTGCGCCCAGGCAGGACACCCAATTCTCGAGTCCTACCCAGAGAGATGTATAACCCCTGACGGTAAATCATTCACCAGAGAACTAACCGACGAAGAAAAGAAACTACTGGAAGATAGCTCGTACGAGCAAGATGGCAAATTACCAGCCTCGATCTATGGCAGCTCTACTTTCTCGGCTTGCGCTGCCAAAAGCGATTGCCAGGTAGGTGGCTGCAATAGCGAAATATGCGGCGGCAGTTCGGACGGGGATAGTATGGTGTCGATTTGTATCTTGCCAGGCGAAGGCCAAAGCGCTCCTAGCCAGGCTGGCTATAGCTGCGGCTGTGTGCAAGAAAAATGTCTATGGACGAAGTAAGTACTTTTTGAACCACTTATCTTGTCTTCGGGCTAATTGATAATGCGAATTACAGACTAGATCTACAAGGCTGACAAATGATGTCGGGGTTGTGGGGTCCATTTTGTTTGCTAGGGCTTCGAGCACTTGTTTATAGCCTGATGCGGCTGCCAACTTGGCTGGAATACCATCCACTTTACCGTAATGAGCGAGCAACTGCTCACATTCTGTTATCAACCCAGGCAACATCTCTGCCACTCTTTTCCTTAGTACCTGCTTGTGAGCAGGGAAACTGGCATGTAGATAGTGTAGCTCAATATTGTAAATAAACTCCAGCTGGCTACTTGCAATCTCTGTGCCTGACTGCATCTTTCTGAACAGATTCTGAAGTCTTCTGGGGTTGGCTCTATCCGAATTATTGAGGCTATTTAAATCAAAGCCAAGGTCGGTGAGCTGTCGTTGCAACTCGTCCACATTTGCAGGTTGTCGTTCTGTGGACTCTTTATTAGTAAGAGCGGTGTTCTGCAAAAACTCATAATCGCAAATTACCGATGCCAAGTAGAGACCGCTTCCGCCGACCAGGATTGGCACCTTCCCATCGGCAAACGCCTTCCCAATCTCCTGTCTTGCGAGCTTTTGAAACGCAGAAACATTGAAGCTTGAGGCCTCGGGAGAGTAGACACTGACTATGTTCACTAGCTTTACTGGGATCTTTGGGAAGTCTGTGTAGGACCAATCGCCCTGTTGATTGCGGTCCAACGCTCCTTTATTATTGCCCACTTCTAGTTCGGTATAGACCTGCATAGAATCCACATTGATAAATACTGGCTGCTTGCCTTCGTCCAATAACCTACCAGCTAGACTTTTTGCATATGCAGTTTTACCTGAAGCTGTCACCCCAGCAACCACTATCACCTTTTGTGGCGAAACTGGCTGGGTAGCCGAAATCTGTTTAACTTCCACACTCATATACTGTTAAAATAAACTGATGGCAGACTATGAGCAATATTACCGCAATTTGAACCCTGAGCAAAGGCAGGCTGTGGATAATATTGACGGGCCAGTCATGTTAGTTGCTGGCCCAGGCTCAGGCAAGACCCAGGTGCTGAGCTTGCGAATTGCAAATATCATAAAAAACCACCCAGATATGGCCGGCAATATTCTGGCGCTGACCTACACCGACGCCGCTGCCAGCAATATGAAAGATCGCCTCGGCAAACTTGTGGGCAGGGCTGGCGATCAAGTCAATATCACTACATTTCACGGCTTCTGTAACGAATTGATCGCCACCAGGCCTGATGTCTTCTTAACCGCCAGGCAGATGTCCCAAATCGATGATTTGGGCAAATTTAGCATTGTCAGAGAAGTTATCGCTGAAGGAGAGTTTAAAGAGCTGACAAATATTCACAATCCTGACTTGTACATTAGAGATCTTCTATCCGCAATCTCAAATTTGAAAAGAGAGGCGATCACTCCCGAAGGCTATAGATTGAAGGTGACTGCAGCTGAGCAATACTTTGCAGAGAATGCTGAGTATGCTGCAAAGACTGGCAAATTGAAGGCAAAGTGGTCTACCCTCGAGAAACAAATTAAAAAGAACGACGAGTTTTCCAAAATCTACCAACAATATAATGAAAGACTGACAACTGCAGGGCTATACGACTACGACGATATGATCAATTTTGTGCTGTCAGCTCTCAAGCAGCAACCCGAGTTTCTAGCTGATGTTCAGGAAAGATATCAATACATCCTAGTAGA
>CALFHW010000059.1 GCA_937876695.1 uncultured bacterium | reverse complement strand
AGACCGTCGTGAGACAGGTCGGTCTCTATCCGCTGTGGGCGTAAGGGAATTGAGAAGAGCTGCCCCTAGTACGAGAGGACCGGGGTGGACAGACCGCTGGTGTGCCAGTTGTACCGCCAGGTGCATAGCTGGGTAGCTAAGTCTGGGAGGGATAACCGCTGAAAGCATCTAAGTGGGAAGCCGGCTTCGAGATAAGTTCCCTCACGGCAAAAGCCGGTAAGTGCGCTGGGAGACGACCAGCTTGATAGGCGGCACGTGTAAGGGCAGCAATGTCTTCAGCGAAGCCGTACTAATGCACGAGGGCTTAATCAACTGAGAAAACAGTGCTTGTTTGTTCGGTGAAGATTCTAGTGGTTGTGTGGTGTTCTAATCCTAATCAGTTTTTAGTGTACCAGGTGCGCTGGGTGCGTGATGTGATGGTTGCATTGCGTCTCTGGTGATGACGACGGTCTGGCTGTTATGCGGGCTGTTGGTATGGATTGTGTAAAGCGTAAGTTTGGTTGGTGATATGAGCGGCGGGGGTACACCCGGTCCCATCTCGAACCCGGCAGTTAAGTCCGCCAGCGCCGATGGTAGTATGCGGTTTCTGCATGCGAGCGTAGGCCATTGCCAACCGAACTTACGTTTACTTTTTGTGTGGTGGGTGACCGTCCTGCCCGCCTGCTTGTTTCGCTTCCTTGGCCAGTCGCTGCTTGCGTCTGGCTTTTTCTTTCCCCTCTGCTTACTTCCCCCTCGGGCTGATTTTCCAAAACCTCACGTTTTAAATTCAAAATTAATTAAAGTGGAATGTAACTATTGCTCTGCCACTCAATCCTGGGTAGAGCAGCGTTAGTGTGGCGGAAGAATTTTACTTGCGATAATTGCCGCAGTTGTCTGATCAGCAGCGATCAGTTAGCAATGAATATCTACTCCGCTGGCAACTGATCGACTGCTTACTATTTCAGCGTGCTGGCAGTTTAGGCAGTGCACGACTGGGACGCTGTGTAACGTCTGGCCGGCGAATTGGCGCCGCCTCGAGTAGCCGTTGTGACTCTTCGATTGCCCGCTCTAGTTGTGGATCACGGCGGGCAATGTAATCCTGCGGTCGAATGTCCACCTCGATATCGGGATCTGTGCCATAGTTTTCAACATTCCATCCCACATCTTCAAACCAATAACTATATTCTGGCTGGGTCGTTACCGTGCCATCCACCAATGTATGGCGTGGCCAGATACCAATC
>CALFHW010000058.1 GCA_937876695.1 uncultured bacterium | reverse complement strand
AATTTGGTAGGAATCATCCTGACCCATCAGGAAAGGCTAAACACTTTTTGTGACCGATAGCGAACAAGTACCGCGAGGGAAAGGTGAAAAGAACCCCTGTTAGGGGAGTGAAATAGAACCTGAAACCGTACGCTTACAAACAGTAGGAGCCATGTTTACATGGTGACTGCGTGCCTATTGAAGAATGAGTCTGCGAGTTAATAGACACTGCCAGGCTAAGGAGTTCTGCTCCGGAGCCTAAGCGAAAGCAAGTCTGAAAAGGCGATTAAGTAGTGTTTATTAGACCCGAAGCCAGGTGATCTAACCATGAGCAGGTTGAAGTTGGTAGAAATACTAATGGAGGACCGAACGGTTTAACGTCAAAAAGTTATCCGATGACTTGTGGTTAGCGATGATACGTCAACCGAACCTGGCAATAGCTGGCTCTCCCCGAAATAGTTTTAGGACTAGCCTCGTTGATTGAACCTGTAAGAGGTAGAGCACTGATTAAGTCTTGGGGTTCCTCGGAACTACCAGACTTTCTCAAACTTCGAATGCTTACAGCGGATAAACGGGAGTCAGAGCATGGGAGATAAGTTCCATAGCTCGAGAGGGAAACAGCCCAGAATATCGGATAAGGTCCCTAAATATATGCTAAGTGGAAAAGGAGGTAAAATTTCTATGACAACCAGGAGGTTTGCTTGGAGGCAGCCATCCTTTAAAGAGTGCGTAACAGCTCACTGGTCAAGAAATTTTGCGCCGACAATTATCGGGGCTCAAGCATATTACCGAAGCCATATCAATTTTATTGGATTCGTCCAATTGGGTTGGGTAGGGGAGTGTTCTGCAAACTGTGAAGTAAGCTTGTAAAGGCTTATGGAGTATGCAGAAGTACGGATGCAGACATGAGTAGCGAAATCTCGATGAAAAATCTGGACACCGAATACATAAGGTTTCCACAGCTACGCTAGTCGTCTGTGGGTTAGTCGGTCCTAAGCTGAGGCTGAAAAGCGTAGGCGATGGATAACAGGTTAATATTCCTGTACTTTATATTGTTCGTTATTAACTAAGGAGAGTCGGGTTGGATAGTTGGAGTGTCCGTTAGGGCATCTAAGCAACAAAGTAGAAAAGAATTGGTAAATCCGTCTTTTCGGTTCTTGGCCTCGGTCAAGATGTAATTGAGTTGTTATGGGTAGAGTTAGCTTAAGGGTTAACTCAAGTTCAGTGATTCAGCTTGCTGGAAAAACTTCTATGTGAGAACTGTATAAAACCGTACCGTAAACCGCCACAGGTATGTTGGTAGAGTATACCAAGGTGTACGAGTTAGTCCGTGTCAAGGAATTCGGCAAATTACTCCCGTAACTTCGGGAAAAGGGAGCCCTCTGGAGCGCAAGTTCTAGTGGGGGCACAAAAATGATCTAATCGACTGTTTAACTAAAACACAGGTATGTGCAAACCCGCAAGGGGACGTATACATACTGACGTCTGCCCAATGCCAGAATATTACGGAACGGGGTGAAGTAGCTTCGGCTATCAGCTCTCGACCTAAGTACTGGTGAATGGCGGCTGTAACCCTGACGGTCCTAAGGTAGCGAAATTCCTCGGTGCTTGATAGGCATCCTGCACGAAAGACGTAACGAGTTAGATACTGTCTTGACACGGAGCTCGGCGAAAATGAAATGGCTGTGAAGATGCGGCCTTCCCATATCTGGACAAAAAGACCCCGGCATCTTTACTCTAGCTAGGCATTGAGATAAAGCGATAATTGCAGAGCGTAGGAAGGAGACTTTGAAGCTTCCCTTTTGGGGGGAGTGGAGTCGTCAATGTAACACTTCCTTTTTATTGTTTTATTTCTGATTGGAACCATAATCTGGTCACCAAAACAGTGTTTGGTGGGGAGTTTGACTGGGGCGGTCTCTTACTAAAGAGTAACGTAAGATTTCAAAGGTCACCTCAAGTTGTATGGAAATCAACTGAAGAGTATAAAGGCATAAGGTGGCTTTACTGTGAGACACACAAGTCGAACAGTTACGAAAGTAGGACTTAGTGACCTTTTCGTAGCGCATGGAAGCGCGATTGGTCAAAGGATAAAAGTTACGCCGGGGATAACAGGCTAGTCTTGCCTAAGCGTTCACAGCGACGGCAAGGTTCGGCACCTCGATGTCGGCTCATCACATCCTGGGGGTGTATCAGCTCCCAAGGGTTAGGCTGTTCGCCTATTAAAGTGGTACGCGAGCTGGGTTCAGACCGAAGTAATTCAGGTCGGTCTCTATCCGATATGGGTGTTCAAAATTTGAGGAGATTAACCCTTAGTACGCAAGGACCAGGGTTAGGTAATCTCTGGTGCACCAGTTGTCCGCAAAACGGGCATCGCTGGGTAGCTACATTACTATTTGGATAACTACTGAAAGCATCTAAGTAGGAAGCCAACTCCAAAATTAAATTTTGTCACAAAGGTTCCTAGTAGACTACTAGGTTGATAGGTGTTAGGTGTAAGCATAGTAATATGTTGAGCCGAGACATACTAATAAACCAAAAATTTTTCCGACTTAAAATCTTTCAGCTTTCAGTTGTCAGTTAAGAGTAATCTTTACTGGTTGCTTGAGACTGTAGACTGGAAACTCAATTATATCTTTTCTATTCAGTTTTTCTTGAACAAAGATCTGGTAATCCCTAAAAAGATTGCCAGGTTGTTCTTTTCGAGTTAAAATTATTGTATCGTCAGCAGACAAAAGCGCTTATATAAGCTTTTTTGTCCGGTGACGGTATCGCTTTGGACCCACCTGATCCCATTCCGAACTCAGAAGTGAAACATAGTTGAGCCGAAGGTACTTACGGGATACCCTGTCGGGAGAATAGGTAGTTGCCGGTATTAAAAAGGATTTTTTAGAAATAAAGAGTCCTTTTTTTATAGCTATTTTCTGCCATAAATCTTCTTTCCCCAAACTTTCTAAAAAAGTCTCACTGTTGTCTGAGTCGCCAATTATTGACGACAGTATAGAATGGGTATATAATATAATCAGTTCTTTTATAATAAAATATCTAAACCCATAGTGACCATTCTGCTTATACAGTAAGTGGAATAGTCGCTATGGCAGATGGGCCACGACTATGTATTAGCCAAAGGAGCTAATAATTATGTCAGGAATTACGACGATTCTGTATTGGACGGGCGCAGGCTACTACGGTGGCTTGCAAGTAGATGGCCAAGAAGGTGCTGAAGTCCGAGTGTATCGCGGAGCCCCAGGAACGCGGCCGTTCTACCGGCATAAGCCGGGGAGTACGCTGTATCAACTCGCAGCAAAACTTCAGTCTCTCACCTACGAGTACCAGGTGGTACGTGGTGAGTACGAGGGACAGTTCGCTAAGTCGCACATCCTGCCCACACTGAAGCGGAATGGGTATTCCGTGGTTTGGGATTCACCCAGTCAGATTAAGATCTGGAGTCGGGTGCGAGTCGAAGAGTTTGTAATTCCCCCAGAATGGAAGCATCTGCTTTCACTTGGGATAGTAATTGGAGGCTTTGTATATAGCCTCAAAGTACAAGTCCCCGTTTGTGAGGCAAACTGGTCGGCAGTCGTTAAAGCCGCCACAGCTGCTCGTTTGGCTGAAAAGGCCTACGAGGCAGCTTTGTTGAACGAGGAATTCATCAAGGAGGATGAAACTCACGAAACAATTGTTTTAGAGTAATAACCAATAAGGGCATCCAACGCCTCCCGAAAGGGTAGAAAAAAAAGATATGGATTACTCAGAAAGTGAAGACCGAAGGTTCTGAGGAGAGGTTTACCTCTAACGACTCCCCAGTTAGGGGGTGGTCTAAGGACATATAGGGTTGAGCAAACTACCTATATATGTTGACAGGGGATTGACGCCCAAGTGTTTGTCTTGTATTTTTTTAGATATTTTATACAAGAACAAAATTAATAAGTTATTAATGTAAAAGTTATAGCTATTAATATTAAAGAAAACCCAGCTTACGCTGGGTTTTTCGTTATCTGGCCGGTATTTTTCTATAAAATTTGACTAATACTAACTTACCCATAATAATGAATAGATTTATTATCATTTTAAAATGGTACAACCAGTACTAGGTGCAAA
>CALFHW010000057.1 GCA_937876695.1 uncultured bacterium | reverse complement strand
AAAAGTGACAAGGTTTCTTTAATATTTCTTTGTAGTCAAGATCTAAACAATCATTAATTTGATTTTATCCTAACTTTCGCAAGAAAGAAGGATTTCATAAATCCAATGTTTAAGTAATTAAACAAAGGTCTCTTCAATCGTCAAAGAAGAGTTTTTATGGAGAGTTTGATCCTGGCTCAGGGTTAACGCTAGCGATGTGCCTAAGGTATGCAAGTCGAACGGTTAATTTTGGGTAGCAATACTTAAAATTGATAGTGGCAAACGGCTGAGTAACGCGTGGGAATATCCCCCTAAGTCTGATATAGCTCACCGAAAGGTGTGGTAATCTCAGATAGTCTCGAAAGAGTAAAGATTTTTCGCTTAGGGATTAGCCCGCGTCCTATCAGGTTGTTGGTGAGGTAATGGCTCACCAAGCCTATGACGGGTAGCTGGTCTGAGAGGATGGCCAGCCAGACTGGGACTGCGATACGGCCCAGACTCCTACGGGAGGCAGCAACTAGGAATTATGCACAATGGACGAAAGTCTGATGCTGCGACATCGCGTGGAGGATGAAGGTCTTAGGATCGTAAACTCCTTTTATCTACGAACAAGTTCTGAGTGTAGTAGATGAATAAGTGCCTGCCAACCACGTGCCAGAAGCATCGGTAATACGTGGGACACAAGCGTTACCCGGATTCACTGGGCGTAAAGAGATGCGTAGGCGTCTAGAAAAGTTCTGTGTTAAATCTCAAGGCTCACCCTTGAAACTGCATAGAAAACTCTCTGGATTGAGTCATGTAGAGAAGAAGGGAATTCCTGGTGGAGCGGTTAAATGCGTTGATATCAGGAGGAACACCAATGGCGAAAGCACTTCTTTGGACATGTACTGACGCTAAGGCTCGAAAGTGTGGGGAGCAAAACGGATTAGATACCCGTGTAGTCCACACCGTAAACTATCCCTATTAGATGTTCGAATTCTTGCTGAAATTTCTCTTCGGAGAAGGATAAGCATTATTTGAGTGTCGCAGCTAACGCGTTAAATAGGGCGCCTGTGAAGTACGACCGCAAGGTTAAAACACAAAGGAATTGACGGGGACCCGCACAAGCAGTGGAGTGCCTGGTTTAATTCGATGATCAGCGAAGAACCTCACCTGGGCTTGAACTGTAGCTGCAAACCCTATGAAAATAGGGCTCTTTCGAAGGTGCTATAGAGGTGATGCATGGCTGTTGTCAGCTCGTGTCGTGAGATGTCGGGTTAAGTCCCACAACGAGCGCAACCCCTTTCAGATGTTACAATTACTTCTGATACTGCCCCGCCCAAACGGGGAGGAAGGAGGGGATGACATCCAGTCATCATGTCCCTTATGTCCAGGGCTACACAGACACTACAATGGCGATATACAATGGGCTGCCAAACCGCGAGGTGGAGCTAATCCCATCAAAGATCGTCTCAGTTCAGATTGCAGGCTGCAACTCGCCTGTATGAAGTTGGAATTGCTAGTAATCGGACATCAGCATGGTCCGGTGAATACGTTCTCGGGTCTTGTACACACCGCCCGTCAGGGCATGGGAGTTGCTCATACTCGAAGTCTACGTTTATCGTGGCCGAAAGTTATGGGTGGCGACTGGGCTTAAGTCGTAACAAGGTAGCCGTAGGGGAATCTGCGGCTGGATTACCTCCTTTCTAAGGAGTTAATCAAACCAACTTTAACTAAGTTAAAGAATGTTTGATTCTACCCATGATTTTGATACTCAAGGAAATTTAGGACCTTGTCACTTTTTTGTATTCAAAGATATTTGAAAAATTTACCAGTAAGATGCTGGTATATTGAACACAGGCCAATAGCTCAGCTGGTTAGAGCGCACCTCTGATAAGGGTGAGGTCCATGGTTCGAGTCCATGTTGGCCTA
>CALFHW010000056.1 GCA_937876695.1 uncultured bacterium | reverse complement strand
GATAACAAGCCGGCATTGATATTCATCGGTCCTAGACTGGTGCTAGGAGAGACCAAGGTAGTCTGGGAGGCACACATTATAAATGAGAACTCTGGGGTTCCTATGGCAACTACTCCCCTACCCGACTCTCTTCTCCAGCCGTTCCCCGAGTTTTACGGCGCCAAACTGCAGATCAAGTTGCTGCGCAAGCTCCGAGACAATATGAATTTCGACAGCTTAGAAGCGCTGAAAGTCCAAATGGGACTGGACTTAGAACAGGCTCGGCAAGCCAGGCCAGTTTAATCTATAATAGGAAAAATGATATAATAGTAATATGAGCGGCGTTCCACCAATTGATATTGGTATTAGTCACGAAAACCTAGGTGCATCTCAGTGGGAGCTGTTGCAGCGTGTTCGCACGGGTGGAGTTATGGTTCCTGGAGATTGGGAAAAATATCAACAATTCTATCAGTCCGCTTTTACCCTGTACATACCTCTGGAATCATTAGATAACAGGCCAATCCTCCCTTTTACATTTACGCAAGTTGTGTTAGATGTGCGCGATGATAAGGGCGAGTCATGGCCGTTATTACTTATCAAGCGCACTGATACAAGGGTAAATCCAACCGTAATTGGAGGATTAGACGGCCGAAGGAGGGAGTTTACCCCGCATGCGGCAATAAGAGATATTGGTTATAATTATGACTTCTACTCTGTCGTTGATGATAAGTTTACAAATTGCAACCCCAACGACATATCGCTATTAAATCCCGAAGTAGTACCCGCACCCTACCCAGATGCCATGATAGGCGCAGACCGATTCAGAGTGGTGGCTTTGGCTGACGCCCAGCTAATTGATATCGCTTATTGCCAAGACAGCGCAATTATTGACCAGTGGCTAAAGATTCAAAAAGACAAACTACAGGGAAGACTAGGAAGATATGAAGATGGGTTTCAAGAACCCGCAATCGCGAAGTTAAAATCAGAATTTATTGGATATGACGCAAATGCGTTTACAAAGAACTACCTAAAGAGTTTGACGAATCAGCTAACTGCTAAAGGTTGGCAAAAAGACTCGTTTGATTTCAATACAGTGGTTGGGGGACTAATCATGCCCAGAATTATGTACCTAACAGGCCCTGATGGCGAAGGCGTTTTTAGCAGGGATGGAGTTTTAGATTTTATTAGAGAAACGATTCTAGATAAAGAGGATGGTAGAGTTAATGAGATAAACACTGGCTTAATGCCTCACCTTCTTGAAGCATTTTGTAAGCAGACAATGATTGCCCCTACCGAACAATCCGCAAAACAAATCGAGGACCTGTGCAAGCTGTTTGCCGCTGACGAGTTGCAGCTTAACAGTATCTATCCTGACAGTGCTGATAGTAGTAGTTTCCTACTGCTGCTGGCCGAAGCAATAGCTATTAACTCGCACCGCAGCCAAACGAGTACTCAGGAGAGTGCGCTAGCAATTAGCAACGCACGGGAGATTTTGTTACAGGCGCTCATAAAAAACCTTCCAACTAGCAACACACTTAATAGTGACAAAATCCTGCAACAATTAGTACTCGGTAACGAAGACCAGGCAAAAAGGATGGGTTATGTTATCAAATTTATTGACCTATTCTCTATTCGTAGTGCAAATGAGATTGCGGATGAAGACCTAGCAACGCTGCTTGATATTATCGACAAAGAAACCGGAGCACTAACCCCCCAAGAGACAATGAGCCTGCACCACAAGCTGACGGAAATATGGGGAGAAAAGCTCGCAGGTATGTTTAAACAGAATCCGGATGTGGCTACAAACAAACCACTTAGAACAAGACTACTACTCGCCAGAGCAGTGTCTACCAGGCAACCCATAGCCGCGGCAGCGCTGAAGTCGGTGACTGAACCAAGGTCTCCAGCAACGCTAGCAGGGAGATTTGGCGGAAGTGGTAGGCAATTTCAACAGCAGCCAGCTACAACCGATCCAGCAGCTGTATATTTGATCCTAAATAGCGATAACGATGCAAGTCGAAAATTTGTTGAGGAATACAAGTATGATGTATACGGGCAGCAACTTGAGGTGATCATGCATACTGAAAAGGCTGCGCATGAGGACAAATCGAGGTCACTTGAGCAAATAGAGCTAATACTAGACAACCTCTACCTCTTACGAGGTGGCAATCAAGATCACCTACTCTCAGCCAAAGCAGCTGTAAATGTTGTGGAGCAAGTAAAGAAGTCTATTGATTTGAACAGCACAGCAACTATTGACAGCATATTTTCTATCATCCGCAACGCATCCCGGCTTAATTGGCAGGAAACGCCTGCTCAAAGCCTCCTAGATGCGGTAGACGCTCGTTTCTCTACCCACTTACCCTTATATAGAGGATCCAATCGTAACATTATTACTCTGCTCAAATACTGTCAGCACAGAGCTAATGTCTTCTCTACAAAAGGTATAGACGGTACACCTGCAAAAGTGGCTACCTCTATTGAGTTTCTGACTAAAAACATTGCAACCTTGCTAAAGAATAACCCAACTACAAACATTTTTGATGAAATAGCCATCGTTACTGAATTGTTTGCCTTGGATAAGGTAAATAACCCTAAGCAATTGACTGAACAAGCGCCTAGCCAAGATTTACTAACTATTTCTTCTAGCATAATTGAGGGCATAGGTATCACGACAGAAACTACACTGTGGGAGGAAGTTCTATTCAGACTTACTGATGATAAACAAAAGCTGGACTTCGCAAACGGATTGGTTCAGGCACTAAGAAAAACCCGCGAAACCAATACTGATAACAAATACATTCTCTATGTTTCGAATACTGAGGACTTTAAAAAGAATGCACCAGAATCATTATTAAAGTTCGTAGAACTAAGATCTAGAGCAGATAGTAGCAAATCCGCGGACGGGCAATTTACGATAAATCTGTAGTTAAACTGACTATGCTGCCACTGCGGCTGGATGGGTTGCTTGGTTTATATTTCCACCCTTTTGCTTATTCTTTTGTTGTTGATCTACAAGTTTAATCTGGTCTACCATTTGCTGAGCAGCTGGATCTACCACTACCGGCTGGGGAACTAGAGCTGGGGCCGGCACTAGAGCTGGTCGTGGCCCTATTTGCGGCACTGATGCCATCGTTCCATCTACCCTGCCAGTAAGCGCCTGCCAAGTGCCGCTCAAGAATCCCTTACGCTCGGTTTGTTCAGCAGTTCTTTCACGTCCAGTAATACCCTTATAGATTCCGGCCATCACCTCTCCGGCTAGCATGGAAGCTGCGATACCTGCAGGTAGTGGTGAAGCCAAGATGCCTCCAGCGATACCTGCAAATGCGGCCATACGCGCCGCTTTAAATCCTCTGTCAAAAGTTTTATCATTCCAGGCATCATCGTCAGATTTGCTAACACCCAGAATATTTTTAGTTAGGTCTAACCCCAGCCCACCAATATATGAATAAAGCCCATAATATCCTAGGACCAGGTTACTCACACGCAGGTATGCGCCTCTTATGCGGTTGCCCCTAATTGCGTTTCTAGCCGCTAAGCGCTCGTCGTAATCATGCTCCTTATTTAATGCAAATGCGGATAAAGCCGCACTTTGATCACGTCGCCATTGTAGCTCTTTGACTGCATCCTTACGCCTTCCCCTTTCGGTTAGGAAATACGACCAGGACAAGCCAGCTAAGACTGTCTGTATAATCATGCTATATTATAGCATATTATAGGATACCAGCACCAGGTCTGATTAGTGGGAAAGCAAGCCCGCAGCAGCGGCAAAGTCGTCTTTGGCGACTAGAGAGATGAACTGTTGTTGTTTTTCTGGGTCTAAGTTCACTAAGTCCTGCAATTGCTTCTTGTACTTCTTAAGTTCCGCTTTCAGGTAGGGGAGATATTCGAGTGCCTGACTTCTGCCGAACTCCAAAATACTGCCATTAGTGAAAGTTGTATACATATAGTCAATTATGGCGGGGACCTGCTCGGGAGTGATGGTATCGTCTTCCAAGTAGGTATCTAAACGGGCATAAAACTCATCGGGGAATATCTCGTCCAATCTCTCAGCTATTCTAACTTGGACATAACTCACCACCGCGTCCATCACTGCAGATAGCTGCATCTCGTTGAAATCCTCAGCAGGAAAATGCGGGCGCAACGACTCTTTGATTTCGGTATAAATCTCCTTGGCATCCCCTTCCATCCCCTCTGTCTCCCTCTGCTTGAAATCCCCCACTATTCGGGCTAACTCCTGATCAGGTAACTCCACAGTGGTACCATTTACTTGTGTCAGGTTAATTTTCAGCATTATTCTTTAGTACCAACTTAATTTATATCTATCTTCTGGCTAGGCCAGTAACCCTCAAGAACGATCTGCCTACGAATGAAATCGCACGGGTAGTTACTCCAAACGCTGTCCCACCCACCATCAAAGCTCCTGCAGCAGTTAGGCCTAGGAATCCACCTTTGGCTAAGACGTTGTTTACAAAGGCTGGATTAGCATCATTTGTAAGCACAATGCTGCTACCAGGTAAGAACGGAATTCCAACACTCAATGTGTAGTTACCGCTTGCATTTGGCACCGCTGAAGCGCCTAGGAAGAAGAAGTTATAGGCGCTGGCACCTGATACCGGATCGTTTGTGACTACAAATGATCCGAACTCACCAGCTGGAATCTGGGCGTTACCTGCTAGCACAGGTGGAGTGAAGAAGCCACCGAATAGAGGTTTGGCTGCACCGCCACGGCCAGGGATAGATTTACCGTCTGCCAGAAGGTCTATCTCCTGCGGTGTAAGACTATCTAGGAAACTGCCCCACTGTGCCCTATTGGCTGGGTTAATACCTTCAGCTACTGCAATGTTTATCAACGTGTTCAGCGTAGGATCAGTTATCGGCAGGCCGTTATTCAAGAAGACAGTCGGCCCTGCTGCCGGCTGGGTCACAGCTGCTGGAGGCGTCGTCACGACGGGTGAGGTCACGCCTGGAGTCGTTGTAACACCATTCATATTTGCCACGCGCTCTTCAACTTCTGTTAGCCAGGTTGGACTAATACTAGTTGGAACATCATATGCAACTCTGTTTGTAGTAGCCTCCCAAAGGCCCGACCAGTTTGATCTAATCTTACTCAACGCATCATTTGCATATGCAACTGTAAAAGGAGCTGTGGAGCCATTGTTTAGGTCATCTGCTCTGTATTCCGCAATCGCCAAGATTTCTTGTGGTGTGGCAGAATTCAAGCTGCTATAGAAGCCGTTTGTTCTGAAGATTGTATCAATTGTGTTGGCCCTATTAATTCTGTACGACCCCAGATCATTCAAGTCAAGGTATTTACCTGTAGGTCCCACTAGATCAGCATCATTAACCATATTCACATAGCCGGTAGGAGTAACGGGAACCCCTGGCGTTACTCCCCCGCCACCGGTCGTTACAGGCGTAACTGGACTAGTGATGGCAGTGGCACTTGCAGTGATATTATCGGTTACTATATTGTTACGGTCGAGTACATCAGGGATGCCGTCACCGTCTCGGTCTAGTTCAATACCACGAACTACGGATTCCTCAACTACTGCCACAGGACCTCCTACAGGAGCGACTACGGGACCTGGTCCTGCTGCGGCTGCGATTTGCTGTGCTTGTGCACTATAGTTGATCATTGGTACCCCATTGCCAAAATTATCCTCTGGGGTGAACTCTATCAACCCTCCAAATACTGGCTGCTGGATTTTCATGGAACCATCAGCTCCTCCAAATACCAGTCTCGGTCCATTTACACCATCTATAATATCCATATCTCCATCAACACCATTTGCCATGGCATGCTGCAGATCAGCAGTATAGGCTACTGGTACAACGAGGTCACCATTTGCAGGATTCGGTGTGAAACTAGCTTCTGGAAATTTTAGTTGTTGGTTGGCGGGGTCATTGAACAAATTTTGGTCCTTAAAGGCTTCGACAAAATCACCTGTATTTACATTGGCAAATATTTGGTTGTTATCAGAGCTTTTTCCTACAAATACCCAGTCGCCATTTGCTCCAGCTGGAACCGCTGGGGCCACTGCTGCGCCGGCCCCCACACCTAGAGGACCGCCCACTCCGAATAGACCGCCCACAGGGAGTATGGGGTTAGGGTTAGGATTTGGATTCGGGACAGGTCCCAAAGGCCCGATCGGATTTACCGGAGCAGGGGGACCTCCACCGGGTTGGTTGTTATTATTAAACAGGTTATTAAACAAGTTCAATCCCCAATTCGGTTGTCCAGGTTGTTGCTGCGCTTGTGGTATGCCAGCGGGGATTACACCATTCGGCTGTACGTTGATATTTAACTGTTGGAAGAGTGGGAATATACCAGGGCCTCCCACACCCCCACCGCCACCCTGATTAACGTTCTGTTGCTGGACATTTCCGCCACCGAAGACATTACCAACGCCTTGTGCCGCATTACCAATCCCTTGACCGATAGGACCAAATACACCTTTCATATGGTCGCCAAATTGTCCCCAAGCATTACCCAGACCTTGGCCGAGGTTTTGGCCGACGTTATTGAGGCCAACTCCTAGTGCATCACCCACATTTATTGGGTGAAGCTCCCCAACTACCTGACTAGGCTTATCATTATCAAATATTGGCGCCGCATTGAAAACAAACCTATTTATATCCTGTAGAGCCTTACCAATCGGATTATCTGGAGAACTTATACCATCCACAAATTTCTTGAAATCAGGGTTATTAAGAGTTGCGTTGGTCAAGGACATTGGGCCAAAGGCCATGTAAGCAAAGGTTCTGGATTTGTATAGCAGTTCCTGACGGACTCGGCGTTCTTTAAGATCCTTATTATCATCACGGCGGTTGTTAAGGGCGTCAAACATTGAGAATACCGCGAAGTTACCTATTTGATTACCTGCGAACCTACCAAATGCCTGAGCTAGCGCCCCACCTTTGGAAATTGACTTACCTGCCTCTGCACCCACAAAACTAAGTCCAGTGCTGGCAACTAACGAGCCTATACCTGCTACCATCAATACCGCATAATCTGTGCGGTTTAGTTCTTTGCGGTTCTTGACCAGGACATCCCAGACAAATGAGGTACCTGCGATGTAGAATTCACTCATACCGAATGTCGAGATACCCAGCGCTGTTCTAGGAAGGATATATAGGTTTCTACCAACAGCAGTCAAATCGTCTTTCAAGGCCGTAAAGAAACCCCTATCCTTACCATCTTTCTTATACTCGAGTCCTTTTCTCTGCCACTGAAGTACAGTCTTAGCAGCTTCTCTAGCACCCCATCTCAATGCAATACCTACTCCAGGCAGGGCAATTACGAAACTAGTCTCTAGGGCAAACTTACCTAAGCGGTTATACCATTTTTTGTATGTTTTTACGTCGTTATTCTCTAGAGTTCGATTGGCGATATCTTCCAGTAGCGATCTAAAAACTCTGCCGGTGGCGGTGTCAGCCTCGAAGATCTTCATTTCAGGAGGCAAGAACTTGTTCAGATCACGCTTGAGGGCGACTCTCTGCTTATTGAAAGTCTTGCCCCCTAGGTCTAACTTAAACTCTCTGGGCTTATAGCCATCTTTCGTGCCTAATTTGCCGTCAGCGAAGTATTCATTGATGGCCGTCTTAGCAGCAGCATCGAACTTCATCTCTTCTTCCTTGCCGGCTGCCGAGTAGTTGTTCTTGTATTCATTTGCCCAGCCCTCAATGGCTTTTCTAGCTCCGTCGTCATTTAGACCCATGGCTTTGGCAAGTTCGTAGATCCTACCGGCTGCTCCCCGGTTTGCATTACCCTTAAGTCCGTCTACAACTTTGTCCTCAAAATTATTTGTCAGAATCTCTGAAAGTCTACCCAGTCTTGTGGAGATGCTATCAGTCGAGAGCATTCCGTCAAAACAAAGCTCTGCCAGGCGTTGATTATGTGCCGGGTCTCTCATCTTGTCTACTAAAGTTTGGACTACTGTTTCTTCAATTCGCTTCTTTCCACCTTTGGCGGTATTCGCGGTGATCAGTTTGACCACATAATCCACTTCTGCTGGACTGATAAAGCCAGGCATATCGGCCATAACTGATTTGAGCAGAGCTTCTAGCTTGACGGGATCCTTATAAACATCATCTGCAGCAAAAATTCCTGCTTCTGCTAGGTCTTTATATTTCTTTGTAGGCCCGGTGGGGTCAAGGCGGAGTAGATTTGCAGCAGCGGCCTTAGTAATTACATCTTCAAAAACCTTCTTTGCTTGGCGCGTTTCCTCGTTGAGTTTCTCAAATTGCCTCTCAGAATATTCGGACATAGAGATGGTTTTTCTAAACAATGGAATTCTTTTTCTGAGCCAGCCCTGCTCATTGTCAGTGATTCTAGCCTGCGAGAGCATATCACCAGCTTTGAGCGCTGCCTCGCGCTCTTTTTGATCTGCATAACTGTCAGCAGCAACGACATCCGCCTCTGCTTTAACCTTGGCCTTGTGCACTCCCAGCATTTCCCTGGCTATCTTCAGCGTACTTTTTGCTTCTTTGTCGGCCTTGCTTCTTATAGCGTCAGCGCTGTCTTTCAATCTTTTATTTCTGGCTTCAACCATTATCGATCGCAATTTTGCAACCTCGACTGGTTTTAAGCCGTGCTCCGCCATCTTATCGAAAACTGTAGGGGATTCTAGTGCTGCAACGGTCAGTGCGTCAGTGGCTGTAATGAGTAAGGCATGGGCGGAATCAGGTTTAGTTGCATCGCCAATTTTGGTAGCGGTTGCTTTTGCTGAGACCAAAGCTTTTACCCCAGCCTTAATTGTAACCATATCTGCGGTAGTACCTGCCCCGTAGACCTCGCGAGCAATCTTGGTAGCTACTTTGCCAATATGTGCCTTAAACATAACGTCATCGATTGCATTAACAGCCTTCAATTTACCCACCAGGCCGTCTGTACCGATGATTGCCAGTAAAGTATCAGCTGTTACTCCAGGATTATTAATCTCGGGAATATAATCGACAATTTCACCAGTGAGCAAGCCCTGAATAATCCTTCTTCTCTCGTCAGCGTTCAAGAACTCACCTGCTGGGAATGGTTTGGCCCCAAGTGCGGAAATGGCGGCATCAACCGCGCCATTTAGATCGGTAGCCGTATCAAACATAGTATTTTTAGTCGCAAACTCTGTCCTCAATTGAGCAGTGACATCACGGGCATAAAGCCTCGTCAGTTGCTCTTTCTCGGTTAGAACCTGGGCATCAAACTCAGCCGGCGAGATTTTGCCCCACATCAACACGTCGTATGGTTTTAGTCTGAATTTACCCACTCCAAAGCCTCTAAAATCACTATCAGCATGACTTTTTAGATACCTAGGTACGACATCGGATGAGCTTGGCCTATAGACTACTTTTCTAGTTAGACTCAACTTCACTTCCTCTATCAGTGTCTTATCCATCCCCGCCAGACCCTGGTCTAACCAATTCTGAGCAAGGATAACCCTTTGTTCAATATTCAAATCCTTGCCATTTAACTTCATCCCCTCGGTGGTCAACAGGATCATATTTGGCAGTAGTTCTGCTAGGATTATCGCTTGCGTTTGGTTTCGTTTTTGCTGATCTAGAGGATCATAACCCGCTAGCCCTACTCCGGCCTCCAACTTGGCATTGACATGTCGGATGTCGGTGAGCTGCCTCATCAATTCTGTCAACCTAAGCTCGGGGCTGGTCTGGGCGCTGAGCAGCATCATGTCGATCAGACCCGCGCTCAAGATAAAGTTCTCGTCTGTAAGTACCCTACCTAGTTCTCTTAATCTGACCGCACTCGCTGGGATGACAAGGCCTTTTGGCGTTCTTTGATCAGTGACCACCTTGGCTGTAGCATCTAGCACATCCAATCCGTTTCCGCCAGCTGTAGCTGTTTTATATTCATTAACAATATCCAGCATGCTCTGCGGGGTTTTAAGCATTTTGTCCACCATATCCTTTGCTACCGCCGCCCTGAAGCGACCAGCAGCTTGAGCATAGGTTTTATCTTTATCTAGAGCCGCCATCTCTTGTTTATGGGCTTTGGCAAATCCTGCTTCATCTGGGTTTATCAGCACAAAGGTGAGCTCTACTTCACCCGTTCCTCCCACAACTAATTTGGGCAAGAACACTGGCACTTGTGAACGATTGACCTTGAAGCCTCTTGATTCAAATAGATCCATCTCATTGAGTGCCAGGTCAGTAAACTGAGCGTTGATTCGTTCTATTTCGGCTTTTTGGATTGCCGGATCAGTAATACCTTTCAGCTGGGAGATGTCCACGTATGGATAAGCACTACCCTTTTTGCCACTGGAGAACGTAGGCGTTGCATTGGTAGTACTATTCGTCTGAACCGCCACAGTCACGCCAGGACTTACCTGCACTGTAAAGCCTGTGGGGCTCGATGCTATTTGAGGATTACTGGCCTTGCCTAGATGATTGTAATCAATAGGCCCAGTAACAGCTGGAACCAAGTCGGTAGCATCAAGCTTAATGCTCCGCATTGGCTGCACTCCCGGGTATCTAGACTCCCAGTAATTTGGAGCCGTTAGCTGTAGTACTATGATATCTTTTTTGGAATTGTCTAATCTTCCAGTTTCGTCCCTAAACTCCTGAACAACGGCGGCAATGTTGCCGTTTAGCTGCTGTAGGTTTAGGCGCTTGATAACCTCTGCTCTGAGCTCCCCTGCAGTGATCTGGTTCTCAACCCACGATCTAGCTCTGAGCAAGCGCGTCTTGTCACTATCTTTTGGATTGGTTTTTCTAAGAATACTCTCAATACTCCTGGCAACGCCTGTAGCAGTATTTGTGAGGGTGTCAGGATAAATCGCCTCAAAGTAGGGATCTAATGTGCCGACTGCGCCGGTAGCTGCAAAAGTATCCTTATCTTTAAGCATTCCGCCTCTGCTACTCGCCCACCTGTCGATCTCGTCCAAATCAGCAAAGCCATCTGGCCCGAAATCAAGCACGTTGCGACCTTCCCAGAGAAGATTTTGAATATGCCTATCTAGTTTTTTATCATCTGGCCTGAGTAGATCATCAAATCT
>CALFHW010000054.1 GCA_937876695.1 uncultured bacterium | reverse complement strand
CACACCGCCCGTCACGTCATGGGAGCTGGCAACACCTGAAGCCGGTATCCTAACCGCAAGGAAGGAGCCGTCGAGGGTGGGGCTGGTGACTGGGACGAAGTCGTAACAAGGTAGGAGTACCGGAAGGTGCGCCTGGATCACCTCCTTTCTAGGGAGGAGAGGACGAGAGACTGAGGTCTTGAGTTCTACTCCTTGTGAGACAAATCCTCATGAGCGGTCATGAGGTCGTCGGATCGATCGGATTGCGGTTTCTTGTCACTCTTGAGTTGCTAAGGCGCTCCGGGCCTTTAGCTCAGTTGGTTAGAGCGTGCCTCTGATAAGGGCAAGGTCTCAGGTTCGAGCCCTGAAAGGCCCACTGCACACCCCCCTCAGGGGTGCCCACATTCTTCGGGATGTGTCCCGGATGACCGGGGATGTAGCTTAGTTGGGAGAGCGCCGCCTTTGCACGGCGGAGGTCAGGGGTTCGAATCCCCTCATCTCCACTGAGCAGTGACTTAGTGAAAGAGGTTGATGGCAGGATTGAAAAGCAATACTCGCTCATAGAGTATGAAGGATCACCCAGGGAAAGTGCAAACGGCCCGGTGGTGAACCGGGCCGTCCTGTCTCTTAAAAAAGAAATACGTTGCAAGCTGCCGAGTGCTGCTGACTGCAAGGTGAGTGGCGCTCTGCGCCGGGCAACTGGTGCAACTGAACTTTAAAAATTGAATAGCATGTAGGCCAAGTCATATATTTATTAAGCAATTTCGAAAGAAAGTCGAATTCTCTGCATCACGTGGAGAAGTTACTAAGAGCTTATGGTGGATGCCTTGGCGCCAAGTGCCGATGAAGGACGTGGGACACTGCGATAAGCCTCGGGGAGCCGTGAACAGGCGCCGATCCGGGGATTTCCGAATGGGGAAACCCGCTGTTGCGAACCAGCAGCATCGTTATCTGAATATATAGGGTAACGAGGGGCACCAGGAGAACTGAAACATCTAAGTATCCTGAGGAAAAGAGATCATTCCCAAAGTAGTGGCGAGCGAAATGGGAAAAGCCCAAACCGACCCGGCTTGCCGGGTTGGGGTTGTAGGGTCTGGCATATGGGAGTTACAAAGTAGTTTGTTATTGGAAAGGTGTGGGATAGCCTGCCAAAGAGGGTAACAGCCCCGTACATTAAAACAAACTGCCTCCCGCTGGATACCTGAGTACTACCGGGCACGCTAATCCGGTAGGAATCTGGGGAGTCCACTTCCCAAGGCTAAATACACTTGGCGACCGATAGTGAACAAGTACCGTGAGGGAAAGG
>CALFHW010000053.1 GCA_937876695.1 uncultured bacterium | reverse complement strand
CGCCTTTCATAACAAGCGAGATTATCTCCACAATGGGGAGCGGGCGCTCAGTCTACACCCAGATATGGCCAAAACCTGTAAGTTTAGCAGCAGAGCTAAAGCAGGAGGTAGTGATAGTGGTTATGGTCAATGGAAAGACAAGAGGGAGCTTCAAGGTCCCAAAAAGTACCAAAGAGTCCCAAATCCTGAGCCTTACCTACGGAGACAATAAGATCGTCAAGTACTTACCAGAGAAAACCGAGGACATAAAGAAAAAGATTTTTGTAGCAGATAAGCTACTGAGTTTAGTAGTATAGGTGTTAGGTGCGTAGTGCAGATCAAGTGAGTTAATTTAAATAATCGGAAAGAGCTATATTATGGCAGATAAATCGACAAGAGATAGTTTTATGTACATTTTTGGTTTATTGGTAGTGCTAGGACTTATCGTATTTGTTATCTCCCAATTAGGAAGTCTGGGGCTGTTATTCTGGGGGAATCCTGCTGAGAAAACATATTCTAAGGCTCCTGATAAAGTGATTGTCGATGGAAAATCTTACCAGGCTTTGGTTAAGACCAGTTTAGGTGATATTAAAGTGGAGCTATTTGCCAATAACGCACCAACTACAGTCAATAATTTTGTGTTTTTATCTCGCGACAAATTCTACGATGGCGTGCAGTTTCACCGCATTGTCAGAGATTTTATCGCTCAGACTGGCAGTAGATTGAGTTTAGACAAGAATCCACAAAATGACGGAGTGGGTGGCCCTGGCTACAGATTTGAGGATGAAATGAATTGGGACTCATTGGGGCTTAGTGCTTCGCAAAGAGAGAGCTTGCAAACAGCTGGCTATGCTAGTCGTGAAGGTGTCAAATCGGTATTGATGGATAAGTACTATTTGGCCATGGCAAATGCTGGTCCAAATACCAACGGCTCTCAATTTTTCTTCACTCTGGCGGATAAATCGAATGAGAGTATTGCTTCATTGCAGGGTAGACATACTACATTTGGTAAGGTAATTGAGGGCACAGCAGTGCTGGATGCAATGAACAAGGTTGAACTTGCAGACGAGCAAACCAGTTCCCCCAGACCAGTTAGCCCAATCATTATCAACTCTATCGAGATTATCGAGCTCTAGGGTTTGAGGTGCGATAAATTTAAAGTCAGCTATAGAATTTCTTCAGAGGGATTTTAGAAATGCCGGTTAGTATGCTGGCATGTGGGAAAGAATTTCGTCGAGACTATTTAGATTATTCAAGGCGCTGAGGTTGATAGCAGTGCTGGTATTGCTGGCGCTGACGGCATTTACAGCTAAATATTTGCCATTGTCGCAGCCTGCAGAGCAAGTCACCTACGAGAAGATTGTCAGCTACCCCTCATTTATGCGAGGAATAGATGAGCAGGCTGAGGGGATAACACGCGCTGCGCAATCGAAGATTAAGGTCAGTATCGCTGGAGCAGTGGCGAACGCAGGCGTGTATGAATTAGATAGCTCTGCAATTGTGGCGGATGTAGTCAGCGCTGCTGGTGGCTTCAAAAAAGAAGTCGATAAAGTCTATGTGGCTAGGGATTTGAACCTAGCCAAGGAGCTCAAGTCTGGCGAGCATTTCTATATTCCTTTTGCAGCAGAGAGAGATCTTAAGGCTTTAGTATTGCCTGCGGCGGGTGGGATAAGCAGTGGTGGTGGACCAGGCGGTGGAGGCGGTGTGGCGCAACTGGTAAATATAAATACTGCCACAAGCGAGCAGTTACAGACTCTCAGTGGAATAGGTCCGTCAACAGCCGACAAGATAATTTCAGCGAGACCCTACAACAAGATAGAGGATCTACTCAATGTGTCGGGGATTGGCCCAGCGACCCTAGAAAAAATTAAGAACTTAATTACCATTTGATGAGAATTTTAACTAGAATAGGAATCCCGGCATTGTTGATCTGTCTTCTTACAGTAGCGGCGGGAAGGGCTTTTTACTATTTCCAGGCAGCTAGTGAAAATTGCACACAGGCTGGAGACTTGCAACCCAAAGATCTACAGAAAGAGGCGTTGTATACCGTGGGCGAAATCCGCACCACTAGTAGTGGCGGTAAAGAACTGACATTATTGTCTGCTAAATACAAACTGGCACTATATTTGCCTGAGCTGCCTATAGGAGTAGAGTGGGGCGGGCAGTACCTCTTGAGTATTAAAAAATACAACTCAATTAGTCAGATTCGACAGCAATCGCCTGACATGGAAGGTTTTGTAAACTACCTAAACTCTAAAGGGATTTGCGGAACTGTCCAGCAGGTTAGTTGGAGTGGAAAAGTAGGCCAGACCGATCCTATTGGAAAGTTCTTCTATCAGCTAAGGGCAAAATTGGCTACCCCCTTACAGCAAGCTCTGCCACCAGAGACATCGGCTTTATTGCAAGCGTTGATACTAGGAGAGAAAAACAGCCTAGACAGCCAAGCAAAGGATCTGACTAATTGA
>CALFHW010000052.1:5000-6109 GCA_937876695.1 uncultured bacterium | reverse complement strand
GCAGTGCGTCACGAAACGCCGCACGCTCATTATCCGGCACTTCGGTGGCAGCCATGATCTCGATGACCAGTTGGTTTCGGTCACGTGTGCCGTCAAGCAGCGAAATAATTAGCCTCAGTACAGGGTCGGTCGTTCTAAGGTTCCTACCCGCAAGAGTCGTTAGATTTTCAAGTTGCTCGTTGATTTGCCAACGGGCGAATGCACTTGCGACCGGAAATTCACCCGCCTTCGAAGCGAATTTTGGCGAATAGCATCCGAACTTAACAAATCCACCGAGATAAAGCTGGTAAAGATAGTCTTGTGTTCGCGACTCATCCTCGTCAGAATATCCGCCGATTTCGTTAGATGCTCTTGAAAAGGCCGTGTCGATAGGCAAGGCCGCAGGCCATACTGAACGCAGCGTCACTATTAACGACTTGGTCAGCGGGTGATTTATGGTAAATGACGCTCCCTTGGAGCCCTCAAATCGGACCGAAGAATCGTTAGCGATAGATCCGGCATCGGCGTCCGTCTTTACCTGAGAGGAAAGAAAGATGTTCTTAATATCGGGCTTGCAGGTAAATTGCCGTGCCGACGCTCCTTTTCGGCAGATGAGGGACGACCTGAAACGGCGACCGGTGATCAGGTCCAAACACTGTTCAAATCGGATCAGATCTGAGCGAACACCCTCCAGTAGCGTTCGGGCCCCGTTTGAGAGTTTGGACGCATTTGAGGCGATCGGGTCGGATTCGGCGAAGAACTCGAGGCCATATGGCTCGATCATCGAGACAAATTCGGTGAAATAGAATGGACGATTGGAACTGGAAAGATCGTCGTGAAATACATTCTGAATAGAACGCTCGCGGATCTGATCCAGTTCAAGCCGCAGCATATTTTGATAAAGGCTGCCATTTTCCGCGGCGGACGAAATGGAGTCGAGGAAAGCGATTCCGTGTTCGACCATTTCGACCGGGTTGTCGCGGCCATCGGCACCGGCCTTCATGATTCCGGCGGTTATCTCGCGAATGTGACACCCGGGATATGCATTATAGCTGATATAGCCGACACCGTTTTGATCGAGACACTCGGAAAAGATCTGCAAAATGCGTTCACGAATGAGGTCCGGCACC
>CALFHW010000051.1 GCA_937876695.1 uncultured bacterium | reverse complement strand
CTCTAGTTGTCTCATAAAGAAATAATCATTGAGACTGAGGTCTAGGTTTAGCAGGAGGTAAGTTTCAATTCCCAATGATTCGCGCAGTGAGTTGTCGCCAGCTAGGGCAGCAATTGCTGCGCTCCTGCCCACGCCCGGCAGCCACAAGCAAGTGACATTTTGCCCCAGCTTCATTAATCTAGCTAATTCTTGTAATTTTTGCCTGCTCAGGTAGGTAAAGTCAGGGTAAAAATGGTTTTTGTCAGTTTTCATTGTTTTATGTCAGGTTATATCAAGTAGCAATACTAGATATCCTGTAATATGATCGTAATCTTTATATTATTTACAAATACAAGATGTTGAATACTAGCACAAACCAGAACTTAATACCAGTTACTGCAACCAAGCTGATGTCAGGTTATGATGATGACGTCAGTCAGCATAAACAAATATTACTAGATATAGATAATACAATCTATAAAGGTTTTCTAATTGCGGACTTAGCTGAGTTAGTCTTAAACAAATGGCCAAGCAGTTGCACCAAAAAACAGTTAGACGCGGCCATCGCGGACTATTTAGTTGAGGTGCCTGGAGCTGGCAAGAATCTGTTGAACATCTTCGGCGGCATGATCGCCGGCAGAACCAATGAAGAGCTGCTACTTCTGGCTTACGAGCTAATTCTAGCTAATGTGGGCAAGTTTCAAACCAAAATTATTGATTTTGTTGCAGGTATTGGGAACAGCGATATTGTATTAGCCACCGGGGAGCCGACTTTTGTGGCAAGAGCAGTATGGTATTTTCTGCAAAGCAAATTTGGACTGCATATCACTGGCATCGAAGCCACTGTTTTTGAAACAAATTCAGGCCTTTTCACTGGCAACGTCAGCAAATATTATGATAAGGCCGCTGCTGCAGACAGAGCGCTAGGTAGCTTCGTACCTCAAGATGTGATCGCTATTGGAGATCACAATGACGACATTAAAATGATGGAAAAGACTGGCATTGCAATTGGGGTCAATCCTAGTAAAGGTCTAACTGACTGGCTTACCGGTAGAACAGGGTCCACAATTCTGTATACAATCTAGAGACCCGCCAGCTTCTTTAGATCAATATGTTTGTTGGGCTTGATGCCGGCTACAAAATCAGGGATGTGACTGATAACTACCATTGCACCCTCGTAGTTGCTCAAAGCCTTGGCGATCACTGGAATATGGCGGAAATTGATGTGGTTAGTGGGCTCGTCCATGATCAATAGCCCTGGCTGTTGGAGCATAAACCGCGCATAACACAGAAGTCCCTTTTGTCCCTCAGATAAAGACCCCACCTTGTTTGTCAATAAGTCACCTGGGAGCAAGAACTTAGCAGCCATCGAGAAAATTTCTTGATGCTTGCTAGTGAGCGAAACCGATTGCAAGGACTCCAGTGCTGTCTGCTCAAAATCTAACTCCGAGAAATCCTGGCTGTAATAACCAACCCTAAGACCTTCGCTGATTTTACCCAGCTGCCCGCCAATTATCAAAGAGAGTAGGGTGCTTTTACCGATTCCATTGGGGCCAGAGATAAGCAGTTTGTCGCCTCTGAAAAGCTCAATGCTCACGGGCTTTCTTATCGCCTCACCATTTCGGATGAAACTCACCTCATCGAGCTTTAGATGCACGCTAGGGAAGTGTTGGTACTCAATTTCAAAATCTGACAAGGTCTTGTCCTCTCTGCGCATCTCTACCATACCTTCGCGGTCCTCAGAGATATCTTCTCTGATTTTGCGCGCCAGTCTATTCATAGCCACACTCTTTCCTCCCAACAGGTTAACTTTCTGGAAACGGTCTTTGATGCTCTTTTCTAGGCGCGCATTTTGCAGACGGTCTCTCTCTAGCTTGGCATCGATTTCGGCTACCACATTGTAGTAGTTACCCTCGAACTGCTCTACTTTATGAGTGTGTGAGTCCAGGTTCAAAACTCCATCTGTGAAAGCATTTAGAAAGTCAGCGTCATGCGAAATGACAATCACAGTCTTAGGATAGGTAACTAGAAAATAGGTGAGGTGCTCGATCCCAGCGTGGTCTAGATTGTTAGTCGGCTCGTCTAGTAGCAGAATATCAGGCTCTTGAATAAGTCCATAGGCCAGAAGTAGCCTAGCTTTTTGTCCGCCAGAAAAGCCAGCGATTTTTCTATCGTAATCAGCCTGTTCTAATGGCAAATTTACCGCACTGAGAGCGTCTCTAATGTACCTCTCTAGCCCATGCTCGACATCTGGCCTAGCTGTGCGGAAGTATTCCATCACGCTCAGCTGAAGCTGTTCTTTAGGGATCATCTGGGGAGCGGTGCCGATCTTGATTCCAAGACCAGTGTGAATCTTGCCGCCAGTAGGTTTGAGAGTGCCAGTTATCAACTTGAAAATAGTACTTTTACCAGCGCCATTTTGGCCCATGATAGTAATTTTGCTGTTTTCGCGAATGCTAAAATTGCCCTCGTCCAGGATAATTTTCTTCTCGCCATAGCGGAAATCTACATTGTCGAATCTCAACACCACATTATTTTGAGCCATAGGGATCATTATATAGCAGATCTAGCAACAATACTAGACTAGGGGACGCGAGAATTGGTATAATATAGCAGATATATACTTTATACTTATTGTATTAAGATGCCAACTGAACAAGCAAAAAATGAAAAATACACTCATACCCATGAGCTTTCTATCTCATTTACTGATAAAGCAACTCCTGGCCCGGTTGTTCTAAGGTGTTTTTTAAACACTACGGGTATTAGTAAGGAAGATGCATTTTCTTTATTACAAAGTGACCCCAATATCACTAGCTATATTGCAAGGTCAGAGTTAGGCATTGCATATTCTATTAGATCATATCATGTTGGTGACAATCGTAGTTCCGTGGCTGAAATTGGCGATATCCTTGAACGCCAAAAACCTCACAACAGACCCTCGATCCTAAGGCCCATAACCGATACCATAAGAGATGCTGTTGGGGAATCTTGTGTATACTTTAGTGATGATGCAATAGATGGGATTGTAAATACAGAACTATCGCTTCTCGGAGGCAAAAGGCCGGCGCTTGGCGAGGTAATAGCCATTACATACAAATGTTTCCGCCAAGTATTCGACATAGCAGTTAAGGCTATTGAGCTGGATTCTGACAAGCTGAAGCCAGTTAACGCGGCGCTAGATGGCAGACATACATTTGCACGGGGCCTCTCGGAGCATGCAACCGAGAACCATCCACTGGTGCCTACGATTGCCAGCGCAATTATCGCGGAAGTAAGACATATGACTGAGTATAGATATAGTTCTAAAGAGCTTGTGCAACTAATCCTAAACCACGATTTTGAAAGCCTAAACGGGGTAATATCAAACCTTAATATTGGCGTCAACGGTTCATTGAGAAATCACGAGGTTATTCTTGAGAGACTCAACATAAATGTGCAAAATAACAAACTTTCTATCAGCTTGAACAGTGATGTGCAACAAGAAAAAATTAGAGAAGCACATAGGGTGAACAAGTTCCGTACTGCAATCAGGTCATCATTGGTCGAGCTAGCAGAATTAGTAAAGCAAAAAGGCTTTTTACTTACTTTCGCTGAAGACCACTTCAGCTTCGATTATGGCACAACTGGTAAGTGCCCTGTGAGCGGCGCTACCCCATATACTGAACAAGTGAAGCTACTCTATAGGATATTGGCCGTCACCGAGAAATACTTGTAGCCCTAAGTACTCGCAATAGACTCACTGGACCTGGAGAGGTTAAAAATGGTATAATAT
>CALFHW010000050.1 GCA_937876695.1 uncultured bacterium | reverse complement strand
AAACGAAGTAATAGATAGGGCTGCGAAATTTCTATTCTCGTTTCAAACGGGGAAGGGTGACTTCAGAGGCATTTATGGTAACCAATATTCACCAAACTATTCTGCAACAATTGCGGAACACCTTATAAAAGCCGGCTACCAAAATGAGAAGCATGTAATCAACTGCCTAGAATGGCTGCTTGCAATTAGACAAGATGATGGTGGTTGGGCGATACCTGCCAGAACAAGAGTAGCAACGCTAGGAGAAATGTATAGCGCGCGCGAAACCTTGGAACCAGATAGGTCAAGGCCATTTTCACATCTCATTACTGATATTGTTCTGCGCGCGTTTGCAGCACATCCTGATTACCGCGGTAGGGAGGAGATTCGCCAGGCAGGGGAGCTATTGAAAGGCAGGTTTTTCAAAACCGATACTTATCCCGATCATAAGGCTGCCAGCTGCTGGGTGTCATTTCAATATCCATTTTTTTGGTCACATTTGATTTCAGCGCTCGATTCTCTGGCAAATATGGAATTTCCTAAGACCGATCAAGATATTAAACCTGCGCTGGATTGGTTTATTTATAACCAAGAACAGGACGGGTTGTGGCCGACGGGCTATGGTAGTGACCTGACAAATCCCAATAGGCTGGCAGTAAGGTACTGGGTAGGTTTGGCAATATGCAGGATGCTCAAGAAGTATCTGCTAAAATGAGTCCATCATGAAAAGTACAAAACCTGGTATTGGCGCTGGTCTCATAGTCCTCTCCTCATTGTTTTATGCCAGCTATGGGATCTGGGTGACCTTGATGGGCGATTTCTTCGGTGGCTATACTGCCTCAGCGCTGCGAAGTATGTTAGTTTTACTGATCCTGTTGCCCATAGCATTTCTCACACGTAGACTGAGCTCGCTGGAACTTCGAAAGAATTGGAAACCCATACTAGCCATGATACTTATCTCCACACTAGTCTGGGGGTTACTGTACTATTCGGTGCTCAATGCAGGAGTCGGGGTGAGTTCTACTGTCAATTATGCAGCAATTGTTATGGGGATGGTATTCTTTGGTTGGCTGTTAGCTGCGGAAAAGATAACTGCCAGCAAGACGTGGTCTCTAGTGATCGGCATGTTCGGCTTATCTCTGATATTTATCCAATCCTCTACCGGAGCCATCGCGGTATTGCCTCTAATCGCGGCAGTAGTAAGCGGACTAGCGGTAGCGGCCAATGCGGTTATTGCTAAGCAGCTACCATACAATGCGACCCAAATTACTTGTGTGTTTTGGGCAACCTCTGTGATTGCTAATCTGCCGATGGTAATTCTCTTAAACGAACCCTTGCCGCTGGTTGGCCTACACGCCGAGTGGCTATTCTTATTGATCTTCGCAATTGCCTCAATTTTTTCCTCCATGACGCTCATGTATGGACTTAAGTACATCGAGGCAGGGCTGGCTGGTATTATTGGTCTACTTGAGATCGTCTTTGGGATAATTTTTGGAGTTATTTTGTTCGGTGAAATTATTCCGCCACTGACCATGCTAGGGGCAGGTGTAATCTTACTTGCAGCAGCTTTCCCATACCTGCATAAATTGTATAGTGACAGGGCCAACATACGGCCCATCAAATAATTGCTGGCTCCTGGTAATCTTGGTAAAATTTTCTATAAGCTTATATAAACATATATGGAACAGCCAGCTATAGAAAATACAAATTTGGGAGCATCCGTGAGCAAAGATGGTGCAATGCAGACGGCTAGTCCGCAGACAAATCAACTGTTGCCGTGGATTATTGGGTGTATTGTCGTTTTAATAGTAGTAGTTATAGCCGTGGTGGCGATTATACTTAGCTCAGGCCGTGATGACAAGAATAGCAGCAATAATGGAGCCCTCAACCCTGGTTACACAAATGCAGCTGACCCAGACCTAATAACCTTAGACCCCAACGCGATTCCACTTATCAAAAGTATGCCTGCGGATTTGAGTTTAATGCCCATTACCAATGAAAAGTTTGGAGAATATGATAGGCCATATTTTGACTATGGCTTCCAAGTTGAAGCTTCGAGTGCAGCTCCTGCGCGTAAAAATCCCCAGCCCACATTTATCTTGCCCATGGGCACCAAGGTGCGAGCACTTATTGATGGCGTAGTTGTCGGCGTGCCAAAGCTTTACAGCAATGACTATAGTATTCATATGGCTACCGATGAGAACAGTCAATACATAATCGAAACCGAGCATGTAATCAACCCTCTGGTGAAAACTGGAGATAAGGTCAAGGCTGGCGATATTATCGCGGAAGTTAGCGATTATGACGCGCATAATTATTCGGGCTATGGGTTGGTAGAGATAGGCATCCTGAAAGGCGGCAATCCTCCTTCACATATTTGCCCATTCTTGTACCTAGATTCCAGTATTAAAGATCAGACAGAAACGGCGTTGCGCGAATTTTATCAGAAGTGGAATACATTCAAAGGTAAGCAAACCTACGACACCAGCCTGCAAACTCCAGGTTGTCTAATAATCGAGGAGGTAGAGGGGTAGTAGGGTATAGGGTTACTCCTGGTATAGGTTTTGGCCACGCCCCCCCAATTTCTTGACAGCAGTTCAATACTCCTATACTTTGAGTGAAGAACTTGCAAACTATGACAAGAACAATAATACAAGAGCAAATTTTGCTAGATATGAAGAGCGGAGACGCTCTTTTTTTTGCCCCAAAGCGGCCCCAAAAACCACCAACTATTTAATTTTAGATTCATATAGATATGGCAAGTGTAAACATTGATGCGCAAGTAGCCGCCGCGAAATTAGAGGTGTCGACTGAAGGTTATTTCCCTGCGCCGATTAAAGGCGAATTCTACCAGAAGCATTTGATTTCTGCAGAACAGCTCACAAGTTTGGGCGAGCTAGACGAGTTATTTAAAGTCGCAGCTGTCATGGAAGACATAGTAAAGGGGCATAGACGGGTTAATTTACTGGCTGGGCAGACTGCTGTAGTTAATTTCGCGCAACCATCATCCAGGACTTTTGCCTCGCATGTGAGCGCCGCGCTCAATTTGGGAATGAAGGTGGTCGCAATGCAGGGAGCTGATGCGATGTCGTCCTTCGCTAAGGGTGAGGGGATTGATGACGCATTAGTTGCCTTCTATCAGACTACGGGTTGCAGCGTGCTAGTGCAAAGGCATCCAGAAGATAACTCGGCACTGATAGCAGCGGAGGCTGCCGATAAATATTACTCAGAAAAGCTCTCGGTAATCAACGGCGGCTCAGGCAAGGCGGAGCACCCAACCCAGGCATTGCTAGATTTAAGAACTATTCATAAGTTTCTAGGTGGGCAGTGGGAAAACTTGCAAGACTTTGAATTGACCTGTTCGGGTGATCCCAAAAATAGCCGAACTATCAAGTCATTGTGCTCTCTGCTGGCAATGGTGAATAGATCTTTACGCGAGAGGGGAGTTGAGGCGAATATTAAAATCAACTTGGTCGCCCCCAAAGAAACGAGATTATCTTCTACCGAGGAAGGACGCACTTTGATTGACAGTTGGAAGTCTTCACCTGACGGCAGCCCAAATCTAGTGGTAAATGAGTATGCAGAGTTTGATGATGATTTATTTACTCAAACAGATGTCTTGTACCACACCCGTGTCCAGAGTGAGTGGTTTGAAGATCAGGATGAATTTGACAGCGCAAGTAGTAGCTTTAGATTGACTAGGGAGCTGATGGACAGGGCAAACGCGCTGCGCGAGCAGGCGGGCAAAAAATACATAGGCGTGATGCATCCGCTGCCGAGAATTAACGAAATCGAGAGGGCAGTGGATGGGCTGCCTGGCTCCCTCTACCATAACTCCCAAATGCCGGAAGGATTATATGTGCGCATGGCGCTCATCGCTCTTCTTAGAGTGCCGCCAGGAGAGCTCAGATTCTGGATGAGGAGGATGGAGCTAACCAGCCCGCTGAAGAAACTCAAGGACTCGCTTTTGCGCTCAGCGGGGAGGTTCCTATAAAAACCTCTCAGGCAGCTTGCCAGCCATGGTCATCATCGATTTGTGTAGCTCTGCAAACTGCTTTTTCACCTCGGGCAAAGTTATTTTTCGTTCCCAATCTTTCTGCAACTTCTTGATATTTGATTCGAGTAATTCAGGGATGGTTTTACTGGGATTTTCGTACCAATAGAGCGGGAAAAACGGCCCAACCATATGCGCAGCTGCATCTGCGGAAGACGCGATTTGCACTTCGATTGGCGTGCTAGCAATGTCGATGTTCATATAGCTTTCAAATTGGACCAAATAATCCATCAGCTTTTCAATATACACCGCGTCAAATCCCAATTCAGCTAGGAGATCCTTGCCCTTCATTAGAGTTGCTAACTCGTGCTCATTGTCGAAATCGATAATTTTGGCGTAATCATGAATCCAAACCAGCCCTAGTACCAAGTTTTTGTCAGCCTCTTGATACACTTCACATAGCTCTAAAGCGATCCGCTCCACAATTTCCAAATGCCATTTTACAAACCATTTGTGGTGGATGAAGTTAAGACTGGCTGAAATAGAGGTGATGTGTTCACGCAGGGCATTTAACTTGTCGGTCATGGAGTTTTGGTGCTGAAGTTAATGTTTAATTATATTATATCCCAGGTAAATCCGGACAGTAACTGAGTGTAATTGTGTAGATAATTCCAAGTCCCCTTGCATCGCAAGGGGGCTTGTGTTACCATCTCAATATGGACAACTTGGGACAGGTAGATAGCACCGGCAAGACTGACAACTTTGAAACCTCACTCAAAAAAGGCGTCATCGAGATGCTGATTCTGCGTGTGCTAGGCAGCGGTGAACACTACAGTAGAGAGATTACCCAGCAGCTAGCCAAAGGCGGAATAATCATCAGCGACGGCACGTTTTATCCTCTGATCAACCGCATGCGCAAGGACGGCTTGGTCAATTACAAGATAGTTGAAGACAGCTCAGGCGTGATCAAAAAATATTACTCAATCTCCCCACAAGGACAGCAGCAGTTAGCTCAAATGCAGCAACTCTGGCAAAAATTTAGTCAGTCAATTAATTTAATTATTAACGATTAGGAAATGATCGCCATCAATCTATATAAGAAAAAGTTCGAACTAGAGGACCAAAAGAGTAGGGAAATACTGCAAGGATTGGCCATTAAAATTGATCAAGTCCGAGATAAGGAGACTAGGCAGGACTTAAAAAGTTCGCTGTTAGCAGATCTCATGGAAGCAAAAAAGCTCGATCACGAGCAATTGCAGAAAATTGCCAGTAATATCGGCCCTATCCCAGAACCTAAAAGAATTTTTTCTAAAATATTGAGCCTGATTGCCCTGGGATTCAATTCTCTGATCGCCTTGGCTGTATTGCCTTTGGCTATAGTTTTGCTGTCCTTATGGGCCTCGGAGCCAGAGCTGCGCAACCTTTCGTTCTTGCTAACCGCGCTGGGAGCAGTGGTTTTGCCGGGCTTTATGCTCCTGTGGAGCATCGTGCTGTTTAGTAAGCAGCGCTACGGCGCAGTAACTAAGCTGTTCTTAGCGGCGTTTTTGCCACTGTTTATGATGGCGATTATTAAGTTGATAATTCCTAATTTTGAAAATGAACAACTAAATATATTTCTAGCCGTCACCACACTCACAGGTCTTGCCTACATAGCAATCCAACTGATTGGAGATGCAGGTCACGGCGGGACGCGGCAGCTCTATATTGCCGTTAAAGCACTTATAAATGGTCTGGCGACCTCAATTTCAGGTTACGTCCTGGCGATTTGGTCTGTTGGAGCTGCTACAGTATTGGCTAGCATTTTGGTTGAGTTAGCCAAGAATCTAAACAACCTGAGCATAAATACCAATATCTATTATATGCCAGATATAACGGCTAGTTTCATTGGTTTGGTTTTTCTGCTGATATTTGCGATCTTTTTCTTACTGATCCCTGTATATGCTTTCTTAGTCTACGCTTACGACACCTACAAATCACTGAGATATATTCACAAATGGGGTTATGGTCTGCATAATTACGCGTTATTGGCTGCGGGAATTGCCTTGATGCCTCTATTGGTAATTATTTTCACAGTTACCCAGTTCAACCCAGATTTGGCCAAATACAAAGAACTCGAGAGAGCGTACACCGAGGGAGATTTCACAGCGCTCGAAAAGGTAATTGGCGATTTCAGTGAGGCGGATAAACATGATCTGGCTAGGCTGCATGTATTGCCTAGAATTTACATGCTAGACAGTAGAAAGCAGAGAGCCTCGATCAGGCTAGAGGACAAGGTCGGCGAAATTTCGCAGCTAGGTCTGAGGCTGCTGGCGCCATTTTTGATCTATAAAGGTAATCTTTCAGATGAGTATCTAGCTGCCAAGGTCTATTCAATTGCTTTTGATGCAGATATCAATGCCGAGCAAGCGGACTACATAAATTGGGTAAATTCCAATTCTTCCTTCGGGGGATTATTCGACTTCGGCAGAAGAACAGGGGGAGAGGCCACAGCGCTGGATATAAAGGCACAGAAAGTAGTGCTCGAGGAGTTTTTTACTACTGTGGAGAAGCAAGAGGGTGGTCTTTTGACTACGTTGGACTTCAAATTCCTGAGCAATAGCAACCTAGAAGAAGAGGCAGTGATGGTGTTCAGTTTGCCAGAAGATAGCGTCGTCACCGACCTTAAGCTAGGCCAGTATCTGCAAAACCAAGGAGTGGTTGCGCCTAGAGCTGCCGCGCAAAGAGTTTATCAGGCCAGCATCAATCGAAGAACCGATCCGGCTCTGTTAGAACAAATCGGTCCGCGTACTTTTAGACTTAGAGTGTATCCGATTTTTCCTAGAGGTTCTGGTAACCCAGACTGGCAGAGGGTACAGATAAAGTTTGAGTCTGATGACGTCGCTGGACTGGTGAAAATTGAGCAGGTGCGCAACTTAGCTATCGGGAATACTAGAGTAAAATTAGACCTTCAACATAAGGAGCAGCAGTTAGCTGCTAGCAGCTTATTTGAATACAACCAAATTGCAAGACCAGCATACAAGCAAGACTTGCAGGTTTATAAACAGACTGGTGAACAGCGTGAATATACATTGCTGATCGATAACTCTTTTAGCGCCAGCGAATTTAGCGAAGAATCTAAGGCTAAGGCGGTTGAGTTTGCCAGGAAATTGGCTGCAGAGGGCTACGAGGTAGCTGTTTATTCTTACAGCTATAAGGTGGATAAGCTAGGAGATTCGCGTGATTTAGTTGCCTTGCAGGCCAAAATCTCTGAGCTTGAGTTTAGGGGGCCATCTGCGTCTGATAAATTAGTGAAATTTATCAATTCCAATGACCTAATGGACCAGCAAATTATCTTATTCAGGGATGATTCCGAGCACGATCTCAATCAGCTCAGCTTTTCAAAGCTGCTAAGTCTGGATATTGATCAGCTAGGCAGCGCTAGCCTGCATGTCTATGATTTTGGCGAGCAGTTTAATTCGCTACCACAGGATTTGTTGCTATTGAGTCTGGCTAATGGTGGGCAGGTGTTTAACGGCGGTATCGAGGTGCAATCTACCACGCAACCCGTCGAGGTTTTTAAGGCAGGTAGTAAACTTCAGAAGCTAGCTCAGCTAAATGCTAAGCTGAGAAGCTTGCAGGCGAATAACCGCTCAGCACTTGCAATAGAGATTTTCAAATCAGGTAAACAGGAAGGCATCCTAGCGCCATTTACCGCTTATATCGCCTTAGAGACGGACTGGCAGAAAGTGATGTTAGATAATTTGACTGATGATTTTACTAACAATAATTCGCAGCAGCCTGGAAGTACCGACGAGATAAATATCGAGCAGATCTCTTTCCCAGAGAGCGCCGATTATAAAATGGTATTGATGCTCGGCTTGATCTGTTCAATTCTACTGCTAGCGGCCCGCAGGCAGCAAGGGAGTCAGAAGAAACTCTTGCAGGGCAGAGTATAGTTTTTAGAAACTTTTGATGCGCGGTTTAGTCAGGCAAATCAGTAAATTAGGATTGGTTTTAGGGACGGCGGCTTTTTTAGCCGCCGTCTTCTGGCTTACCCAGAGACTGCTGGACTTTGGCTGGCAGCGCGTCATCCTCATTCTAGTTCCCCTCGTTCTTCTCTGGCCCGCCAGCATTACCCTAGAAAGTATTTTCCACCACTTCAGAAAATTTGGCTGGAGCTACTTTCTCATCTTTTGCCTGTCTTTGGTGGTTAACTTCAGCTCGCTGCAGTTACTCATCATCCTCGGCTTTTTCCTCGATTACGCGCGCTCAAGCAGGGTGCAAATGCGCACGAAATTTGGCCTAGTGGTTGCTTTTATCGCGATGCTGCCACTGGAATATTTTGTGAACTACAGTCTGGGCTTTGTAATTCGCAATGTTTACGCCTCCGGAATCGGCGTAATTGTAAAGCTCATCGAGCCTGAGACGATCTTACAAGGGACTCAAATCATCACTGGAAACAACATCGCCACTGTAGATTTAAACTGCGCTGGCATCGCTACCATCTTCCTCTTGGGCTATTTCGTAGCAATCTACTGCTCACTAATGCGCAAGAACAGCCTAAAAACTCTGGCGTACATTTTGGGAGTAATATTTATCTTTCTATTACTCAACTTCGTCCACCTACTTGGTCTCGCTATCTCCCAGAACCTGCTAGACATTTCTGGACTATTTGAACTGCATAGACAGCTAAACTACTTAGTGGCAGGGCTTAGCGTGATTATTGGCTTGCTATTATTTCCCACATTAGGGCGTCTATCCTTTGCCAATTCTTCCAAGCAACTTCGCTATCTAGCGACTAAAATCCCATCTCTGCGCAATTCCAAACTCTCTAGGAGGAGACTATCGCAATTACTACTAGCTCTAAATATTTTTCTGGCCATCCTACTATTGGTTTCGATCGCCTGGACAGCTACCCCTCGAGCTCAAACTCTTAACTGTAATGATTTCGGCTATCAGCAATATGCCCAAGAACTACCACCCAATCTGAAGACCCTGACTTCAGAGCTCCACATTCAGCCCGCGCAGATCTGCAGCAATCCTGAAAAGCCTGCGATGATTTATTTCATCTCCGCTGATTCCAGAATTTTCTCTAACCTCAACCTACTTGGCAATGGCAACCCTGTCTCTCAGCGGATTATCTATGAACAGGGTGATAACAGTAACCTAGAATTGACCTTTACAGGCTCCAAAGTAAACTTCTACGCGGAGTCCTGCGGCCAGCAGACTGGCGAACTGGCGACATTCCTCAGCTGGCGGCTGAACAACAGTTGCCCAAATCTGTTTGTACTCAGAGTTAAATCGGTTATTTAGTCGCTATTTGATCCCACCCTCGATTGGGTTGAATCCCAATCCAACTTCACTAAACATCTCTTTGTTCGGTTCGGCAAATATTTCCCGATACTCTTCAGTTGTGAGTTCATACCAGGTCCGCTCCCCGTACCCGTGTAAGTTAAGGAAATCAGGTAGTCTGAACTGTTGCCCAGGCTGCCAGTCCGCTAACCTATGCAAATCCAGTACCCCTTGAAGCTCGACTACACGAGTAGCAACTCTTCCATCGTTGCAGATAGAAGTGGCGATTGTTAATAAACCTTCAATTGGACCTTCTCCTTCAAAGCGAGCTTGATACAATAGACCCGAGGTTGATTCGTTTAATTCCTGGCGCCCTGGATCCCCAAAACTTTTTATGTATGCCTCAGGGAATCCACTTCCAATTGGTAGCTGCATACCCATGTCATTTGCCCAGACCGGCAACCTTATTAGTTCGTAAGCGAACTTGGCCTTGCGAGCAGCGATTTCCTCAACCGTTCCAACTCCTTCAGGATTATTTGCAATTGCCATCCAAATCTCGCCAGGTAGATCTGCTAAATTCACTAACTCATACTCCTGGAATAGGTGACTAGCCAACCAAATCTTATCAGTATTTGCGCTCGCGATCAGTAATTTTCTCATTTACAAGCGATTTTAACATATTGATCAGATATATCACAACTCGAACACGTAAATTTGATTCATTTAGATTAAAGTATAAAGATTCACAATAGCTCCCAAATAAGTGTATAATAAAATTGTACACGAACGATTTCCCTATTTTATTTTTCCTAGCTCCCGCACTTTAAGTAGTTTACTTTTTTCATAAAACAACGATGGATTCCAGCACTATAGAAACAACCACAGTTTCACAGAACCCAGTTACCGGACAAGTATCAAAAAGTAATGTAGTCACTAGCAAACGCGGCAATGTAGAGGATTTCTTCATCAATAAAACTAATCAAATCATCTATACCTTCGTAGCGATTTTGAACTTATTCATATTTATCAGGTTCATGTTTTTACTACTCGGTGCAAACCAGGTAGGTTTCGTAACTTTTATTCTGAATCTTACCAATATCTTTGTAGCGCCTGCGCGTGGAATTTTCCCAAGTCAGGTAGTAGAAGGCGGCTATTTTGAAGCGGCTTCTTTGGTTGCAATCGTGATGTGGCTGATTTTAGCTACGATTTTGGCAGTAGTTATCAACTTATTCTCCAGCAAGACAGAGCAGGTCGTCTAAGAGTACTTCTGGATTATCCTGGGTTTTTATATAGTCAATCCTGGCATGTAGAGCTTAGTGTTTAGGCCAGCTGTGTTAGCGGCGTCGATATTTAGTTGGGTATCATCGATGAATAAGATTTCATGTGGATCGGTTTCAATTCTTTGGGCAATCTCGAGGTAGGCTTGAGAGTTTTCTTTTTCAAGGTTGCCAATTGATGCCACTGTAAATACCGAAGTGAAGAGCTGCATTTTCTCAGTTAGTGCTTTGTCAGCTTGAATGCTACCTGTTGTAAATACATAAAGTTTTACACCCTCTGACTTAAACTGTTGGTACTGTCTATACAAGTGTTGATTCCATGAAAAGTGTTGCCAGAAGTTAAACTCGACGCTATCTTTCAGTTGGTTGTAAAGTGAATTTAAAGAGCCTCTGTATTCACGATCTACTGGGAAGAGCAAAGTGTTCGAAAAATCCGATAGGATGGCTTTTATTTTCATTGTTGTCATTATTGTATAATATATGTCATAAACATGGCTAAAAACCCAAAAACGTTCAACATAGGTGTCAAAGGTGTGATTACTAATCCAGTAATGAAGAAGGCTCTGGTGCTACTGGCGCAGAGAGGTGATGGAAGCAAGTATTGGGATATACCTGGCGGGCGGATTGATGGCAACGAGACTATTGCTGAGACTTTGAACAGGGAATTGAATGAGGAAATTGTTAATCTCCCCCAGACTGTGGAAGTTGGACAACTGCTTAGTGCATACAGATTATCGCGCGAGTTAGAGGGCGGTCTGGGACTGCTGCTGCTTTTCTATCAGGTGTTAGTTGAGTTGGATGAGGTTCAACTCAGCTCGGAACATACTTCCTACAGGTGGGTTGCCTTGGATGACTTGCCAACTCTCGATGGGAGTGAAAGCGCGCAGATAGAGGAGGGATACCTCGATGCTTTGCGTTTAACGTTAACGATTCTTTAGCAATGACAATCGAACAACTCCTCACCGGCGGACATCCGAATTCCCTTGGCAACACGATAAAGGTAGCCGAGATGATTGTGGCTGGGACGAGGACGGCTGCGGAACTGTTTGGATGTTACGAATCCCAAGATGCAGTCGTCAGACTCAGGGTTTCCAGCGCTTTTAAACGGATCGCTAAAGCCAGTCCAGAATTAGCAATTCCTTTTGTCGACGGTTTATTGGGCGAGGTACAACAGTTAAACCAACCATCTGCGCAGTGGTCTACCGCCCAGATAATGCATACCCTAAAGAATAAACTCACCGCTGCGCAATATAAGAAAGCCAAGCAGGTTCTTAAAGATAACCTGACGAAATCGCAGGATTGGATCGTACTCAATATAACTATGCAGACTCTCGCCGACTGGGCTGTAGCTGACGCAGATAAAGAGCTTACTAACTGGCTACTTCCCAAACTCAATAAGCTTAAAAGCGATGCCAGACGCTCGGTTGCCGCTAAGGCTAACAAACTGGAGGTCAAGCTGGGACGGATGCAATAATTTACGCTCGTTACTAATCTGCCTGTTGTCTAATAATTGAGCAGCCTACCGCCGTCATTCCATTCGCCGTACATTTTGCCTTTGGCCGTTTGAGTTAGGAGGTTTTTAAGCCTGGTCTGATACTCATCAAGCTTCTTATACTTATGCATTTCAATTAGGTTACCTATTCGTACGCGTTGGTAGAGATCCGGAAATGCGTTGAACTGTTTCCAAACAGTCGGATCTTGTTTTAAATCCGCAAGAACTTCGGCGGGGATTACGAATTTCTCTTTGAGATCAGGCAAAGTCTTTAGGCCGGCTTCAGTCATTAATCCCAGCTTAATTAGCCGGCGACAGCGCTCTTTATTTAATTCCGTCCAGTTGCTTTTGGCTCTGCGCGACGAAAACCTCTGGGCTCGGTAGTCTGGCGATTGAACTTTGGCAATACCATCGATCCAGCCAAAGCATAGAGCCTCTTCCACTGCGTCCAGGTAACTCAGCGCTGGTGTTGGCTTCCTCTCGAACAGTAACCAGATTTCAGTTTTAGCTAGGTGATTTGTGGTCAACCACTGTCGCCAGTCATCTCGATTAGCGGCCAGAAATGTCTCGGTTATCTCCATATTCTGGGAAAATTTTAACACAAAGCTAGCTAGAGATTTTCTTACGGTATAGCCACGCTGCTACTGGCATTGAAACTACCAGAATAACGATTGACCAGATGATTGACAGCAAAATATGATCCCCTGCCGGGGTGCCCAGCATCAGCGATCTGACGGCTTCGACTACGTGGGTGATGGGTTGGTTTTCTGCAAATGCGCGCAAGAATGGTGTCATGCTCTCGCCGGGTACAAAGGCTGTGCTAGCAAAGGTCAAGGGGAATATTATCAGGAATGTCAGCCATTGCACACTCTCGATGGTGCCGGCATACAAGCCTACGATGGCTGAGAGCCAAGAGAAGGCAAACGTGAACAACAGTAAAATCCCAAATATCGCTAGCCACTCGCCAATGCCGGCGTCGCTTCTAAAACCGAGTAGCAGACCAACACCCAACATGACAGCAGTAGAGATGAAGTTACGCAGTAAGTCCGAGATGGTGTGGCCGTTTAGTACTGCCAGGTCTGACATAGGCAGAGAAGAGAAGCGGTCGATGATGCCTTTTTGCATGTCGTTGCAGACTGCGAAGGCAGTGGTAGTAGCGCCAAATGCGAGCGTCTGCACAATGATACCGGCCATCAAGAAATTGAGGTAGCTGATGCCTTCGGGTAGTGTCTGCCCAATTGCGCCGCCGAAAACCGCCGAGAAAAGGACTAGGAACATGATCGGCTGCATAAAGGTGCCGAGCAGTTGGTCGCGGTTGCGCAAGATATGAGTGCTACTGCGCTTGATCATCACCCAGGAATCAGAAAGCGTCAATAATAGAGCCGGTCTTTGATCAAATTCTAGTTTAGCCATTTTTGTTTTTCCCAGTTAGACTTAAAAATACATCATCCAAAGTAGGTTTGCGCACATCTAGCGAGCTCAAATGCACACCCGCTGCGGATAACGAGATTAGGACATCTTTTACGTCCACATCAATATCTTGAATGACAAGACTGAGCATCAACTCGCGTTCGTTTACATCTGCAACCCTGTCATTAAATAGCTCTTTAGCCTGGAGTAAGCTATTTGCATCGACGAAGCTGAGTTCCAATCTGTCTTTGCCGACTTTACTCTTGAGCTCTTTGGCCGTACCTTCAGCAATTACTTTACCCAGGTCGATCACTACGATGTGATCTGCCAGTTGGTCAGCTTCTTCCAGGTACTGAGTAGTGAGCAAGATGGTAGTGCCAGCAGCGGTCAGCTCGCGAATAATCTTCCACATCGACAGTCTTGAGCGTGGGTCAAGGCCGGTGGTAGGCTCATCTAAGAATATAATCGGCGGCGTAGCTATTAAGCTGACAGCTAGATCTAGACGTCTGCGCATGCCGCCGGAGTAAGTCGACACTTTCCTACCTGAAGCGTTCACTAGCGAAAACTCCTTGAGTAGCTCCTCAGCTCTCTCCCTAGCGCTTGCGGGAGTAAGTCTATAGAGTCTACCCATCATCACTAAGTTTTCGCGCCCGGTGAGCAACTCGTCTACGGCAGCTGATTGACCAGTCAGTCCGATGATTTTTCTGACTTCAGCTGCCTGCTTCTTCACATCCAGCCCGTTAATCGTCACGCTGCCGCTATCATATCCAAGTAGCGTGCTCATGATTCTCACAGTGGTGGTCTTACCCGCGCCATTTGGTCCTAATAGGGCAAAAATACTTCCCCTAGCCACTTTGAAATCAACTCCTTTGAGCACCTCATTTTTTCCAAAGGATTTACGCAGTCCACTAACCTTGATGGCATAGTCTTGTTTGTGTGCTTTACCCTGCAGAGTTGGGTTAATTGGATTCTTTCCAGTCGACATTCAACAATTTTACCAGCCCTAAGTTGAATTTACCTAGAAGTTTTCGGGTCTGTACTTGTTAAATGATTCTTCGTCAACTGCATCCTCGGGATTTTGAGGGTACAAACGATGCAGATTTGCTATCAATCCGTCTGTATCCCCATCTAACAACTCTTCAGAATCTTCATCCAAGAAACCACGAGACAATTTAATATGCTTATATAAACTCGTTTTTTTATGTTCCTGGGTGTATTCAACTAAACCGGATAAGTACATACAAGCATCTTCATAACTATATTCTTTTGCTACCCCTGGATTTTTATGTTTTCTGGTTTCGCCCTTTCCGGCGGGTTTTTCCTCGACAAAGTCCATTATGTATCCCAGTACATAGTCCGCTATTGTTTGTTCAGCATAAACTGTTGATGGTGTTATACGCGACTTTGGAGGAATCCTAAAATAATCCAAGATAACATGGACGAGTTGGCGCATATAATAGACTTCCCCAATAGCTTCGGGTTTGTTTTGATCAATATGTCCAATATGCTCTCCTGTAAACTCCATACAAATATTATACTATATAGTGAGGTAATACCGTTAGAGCTTAGGAAACTCGGTCAATCGAATTTGTAATGCTATAATTTGTGCAATAAATTTCTTAAAAACAGCATTTCAACATGAAAATAACAGTATTTGGCCACTTGTGCATTGACGAAAACGAATCCGAGAAGTCAAGCTACAGAAGCTTTGGTAGCCCTGCCATGTATATTCATTTATTGTTAAACAATTTGCCGGATAATGAAGTCCAAATTGTCTCCAACTACGGACAGGACTTTTTGGAGTACGCAGGTAAAGTGAATCTATATCCAACCGAGCCAAAGTACGCAGTGACGATGTTAAATAAAAATAAATCTTTTGCTGATGGCAGCAGAAAATCATCCTCCAGCCAGCGTCAGAGCAATGAGTCAGTAGCAATTGACGAAGGCGTTAAACAGATCATTCAAAACTCAGATGTGATTATAGTGGCGCCATTGTTGCCTGACTATAAAACTTCGTACTTGGAGGAAGTTTTCTCACATGCCAGAAAAGGCACGTTGAAAGTGCTGCTACCACAGGGATATTTTAGAAAGTTTGATGAGTCAGACAACCAGCATTTCAGAGAATTTGCAGAAGTCGGCGAGGTTTTAGACCTATTTGATTATGTGATTCTGTCTGATGAGGATTACCCCGATGTCGATAAGCTATCTGAAACTTGGGCCAAAACCTATGCCAGTAAAGTGATCATGACTCGCGGTGAGTATGGAGCTAGGATCTATGGCCCAGAGGGTATTGTGGATGTGCCCACAGAAAAAATTGAGCCTGCAGATATTGTAGACTCGGTAGGTTCTGGGGATATCTTCTCAGCTTCATTCGTTTACAGACTAGTGCAGATTCAAGATGAGAAGGAGGCAGTTAAATTTGCCAACTCTGTGGCAGGTAAATGTCTGAAATACACAGCGGTAGATATTATTGAAGGTAGACTGAAGCTGTAGATCTCTCGAGAGGTATAATTTCTATAAAGCTATACCCGTCAAGATCCTCGGTGCATTGTTAAACCGGCATAGCTCTGATCTATTGGCATTATCTCAATGTTGTCGATATTTACTCGCAAAGGTTGGTCAATTATCCATTTGATAGTGCTAGCGATATCTTCAGGCAGCAGAGCGCGAGTGTTCTCATAGACCGCCTTGGCTTTTTGCTCATCCCCTTTGAAGCGTACCATTGAGAATTCAGTCTCGGCGACGCCGGGTTCAATATTGCTGATTTTGACATTTGTGCCCAGCAGGTCGGCGCGCAGATTTCTAGAGAATTGTCTGACGAAAGCTTTGGTTGCGCCATAGACATTGCCTTTTGGGTAAGGGGCACTGCCTGCAACTGACCCTATATTTATGATTAGACCGCTATTGCGATCCATCATGCCCTTGAGTGCGAAATGTGTGAGGTAGAGGAGACCTTTGTTGTTGGTATCGATCATCTTCTCCCAATCGGCTAAGTCTGCATCCTGCGCCAGATCAAGACCAGCTGCTAGTCCTGCGTTATTTACCAACACGTCAATACCACTAAATTCTGCAGGCAGAGTTGCGAACAAATCAGCCACCTGCTGCTTATCTGTTACATCGACCTGTCTTACATATGTCTTAGCAGGTAATTCCTCAGCCAGTTTTGTGAGCTTATCGATTCTTCGAGCAACTAGGATCAAATTATGCCCGCCGTCAGCAAGCAGTCTAGCAGTGGCCTCACCAAACCCTGAAGATGCTCCTGTTATTAGAATTGTTTTTGCCATTTTATGATTTGAAAAGTCTCAATAACTCAGAAAAATCCGCTATGGTGTAAGTCGGCTGATGGTTCTCGAAGTCCATCTGGCCATAAATCTCAGTGTTAGCTTGTGGCGCATACCAAACAGAGTCAACTCCAGCTCTTGAGGCGGCAATAATATCTTTTTCAGTGTCGCCAATTAATAGGGCAGATGCGGGGTTCCCGGTAGCACCCAGCAGTTCCATTAACTTATGCACTGGCTCGGGATCGGGTTTAGTATTGACCACGTCCTCAAGACCAACTACGTGGCTGATGTATTGCAACACTCCTTGGCTTTCAGCTTGTTTCGAGATTATTTGCTTAGAGGAAGAAGTCACCACGCCTATGATGATTCCCAATTCACTCAGATCTTTTAATGCCTTAGCAGCATTGGGATTTAAACCTACCAGATTTATGCCCTCAGCCATCAATTTATTGTAGCGCGCTACAAATTCTGCAGTATTTGTAAAACCGGCTGCTAGTGCTCCTTTTTCCCAGTCACCTACAACTTGCTTGAATATCTCAGCGGTAAATTGAATGCCATTTTCTGCTGCTAGTTCGCTGCAGATCCTGCGGGAGTTGCTCAAGGTGTCTGCTAGGCATCCATCCCAATCGAAAAGCGCGTATTTGTATTTGCTCATGAGGATATTATAACTCAAACAATTGGATTGTTACCAATTGAGTTCGAGTGATCTGTTCACGCACAAGAAGTTTGTGGTCTGGAACTGCTCGTACAACTGATTGTATTCTGGTATCAGGCAAAGGGACTCGCTGAGAATTCTGTAAATCTTGAACTGTGGGTTGAGTAGCATAAAAAAGTCTTTGAAATAGGTGCGGGTATCTATGTTACAACCACCAAACTCAAATTGCATGAAGTTGGTAACTGGTAGTTGTTTCTTGGCGCCCTTAAATGCCTCTAGCTCAAAGCCTTCGATATCTAACTTTATAAAGTCTACGCGTTCGAGCTTGTTTTGCTGGCAGTATTCATCAATGGTGCTGGTAGCCACGGTTTCCTCAGTTTTACCATGGTCGATATTTAGATAGCCCAAGTCTCGCTTGACTAGCGAGGCCATCCCGGATGTCTCCCGATCGCTGAATAACACTGCAGTACCTGATTTGCTGGAAATGGCCTTGTTTACGATGATGACGCTTTTATTGGCTGAGAATTTGGCTTTTAGTTTGGCAAGACTACTCTGACTAGGTTCGAATGAATGCACTTTGTAGTTAGTCTGCGCAAATACTTGAGTGAGCTCCCCTAAGTAAGCACCTGTATTTGCGCCTATATCAAACAGAGTTAATTCTTTATCTTGCCCGTGCATCGTCAGCAGCTGATCGCGCACAAGTTTTAGAACGTAATTCTCACCATCGATTCCAGGCTGATCGCCAGTGCCGATACTCATCTTTAGCAGTAGGCTATGCAAGGCCCCCAGATCGTTTGGATTGAAAACTACTTCTGCAGCAGGAGTCTTTGGCTTGAATATATTTTTAATTGAGATCATAGTCAAGGATATACATTCCCAGAGTTTTTAGCAATCTATAGCTGGAGTATATGCCCCAATATACCCTTAAATAGTCTAGAATTGAGCTATTAAACATTAACTATTTGAGGTGGGTAAAAAGGCATTCGTGTGGCTGATCTTAGATACTGCAATTGCGGCTTTGGCAGCCTTCGCCGCGGTACTTGCCAACTTCCTGATTTGGCAGGAGGGTAAAGATATAAATAGAATTATCGAATTGAATTTCTTTAATGTCTTAGCGCTATTAGCTTTTACAATGCTAGCGTCGATGACGGCAAGTCAATTTGGAATTAAATTTAATTATATTGTCGCCCGCGCCTCACGCTCGATTTTTATTTTATTTGTGCTGTTCAATCTAGGTAACCTGACAAATAATTTAGTAATTCTAGGCATACTTATTGGAATGACTAATGCTTACGTTTTTAGCTCAAAGTCCCTCATCGATAGATTGGTGGTCCCAAGCGAAGGAATGGTTCACTATGCCTCACTACGAATTATAATTTGGAGTCTGGTCTCAATCGCATTGCCATTTACTGTAGCGGCGGCGATTTCTAGCCCAGATATTCGCACGATTCTTATCGTCACTGTAGGGATTATAACTCTAATGTCATTTCTAGTTCTATTTATAAAAATTAAAAAGCAACTTTTCAACTTGCCGGCCCTTATTTTTAATTCTGTTCGCGACTTTGAGATGCGCAGATTGAGTATGTTATTTTT
>CALFHW010000048.1 GCA_937876695.1 uncultured bacterium | reverse complement strand
CTTCCAAGCATACCTCCAGCCACAAGACCTAGTCCTCCACCTGCAAATCCTCCAACAGTTGCGCCGATGGCAGCAAATGTGCCTACTGGTAGGCCAAGTGCAATGGCGGCAATTGCTCCTAGAGTCGTCCCAATTGCGCCCCCAGCAAAACTAGCAGCAACTACAAGTGGGAATCCCTTTAGCGCTCTTAACCCGTTGATTAGGTTCTTGATTGACTGAATTGGCTTGAATATACCAGCTACCAGGCGCACAGGTGCCATTGCAGTCGCTCTTAGGATTTGAAATGACATCGCCGGCCCGCCTTTTAGTAATCCAACATTACTAAATTCAAGCTTAAGTAATCTCATAGCAGCTACTCCATTTCTTGGGGTAATAAGCCTGTTAATTGCAAATCTGGCAGCGAAGTTTCTAAAAGAGGCCGATACTCCAAGGTACTGGACCATATTAAAGTATGTCAGTGCCATCCCAAGAGGATTTTTAATGTCAAACATAACCTGCTCCATTTCGCTCAGCCTAAGCGAGGCAAACCTGGCGTCATTTGGGTCGTAGCCTAATGCTTTGGCTAGCGGGCTCAGGGCTCCTCCATTTATGGATTGACGGAGTACCAGGCTCTTATATGCTGCTGCGTCTGCCACGTCAATTGCAGTCATTAGTGGGATCGTATTAAACAGCATGCCAATTTTACCGCCAGCGATCTGTTTAACAAGTCTATTTGCAGCTGTGTCACCCACTACTTGCAGAGCTACTGAACCACCTCCAAGAAGTAGCATTCCTCCAACTGCACTAACCCCCAGTGCAGGTAGCAGTGGGGCTAAAATTGCTCCTGCTGCCCCCCAGTTTAGGAATTTACTAACCGAACGGGCAAAGGTAATTCTCTTAGGTATGTATACTCCCTCCAATGCCTTTGTCTTCTGTATATCCTGTCCAATTCTAGTGGGGTCAATAGGCGCCGCAGAATTGTGTTTCCAGGTCTCAATTCTCTTAGCTTTGACCTCTTCCATATACTTTAAAGGATCGCCGCTCATTCTGGCTCTGACCTGATGGAAAAGGTTGTGCTTTATGCCCGCAGCCACGTATTGATTTAGGGTCATTCTACTGCGGGCTATATAGCTTTCAAGTAAAGCGCCAGCTGCCGCAGTAGTTAGTCCAATACCTGCTAATGCACCGGCTGCAGGAATTGCACCTCCTCCCAGGCCGATTGCTAAAGCAGCACCTGCAAGACCCCCCTTGGCTGCACCTCTGCCCAAAGTTGTTAATGATCTTGCAGTACCTACCGTTGCTCGAGCAGTTTTATAAACGGCATTTACTATGCGTCCTCCAATTCCTACAACGCCCTTAACGGGTTTTACCACAGCTGTATTTAAAAACTTACCGGCACCCAAAACTCTTTGAAAAACTCTGCTATTTCTCACTGCCTGTCCTGCAACTTCTACACCTTGTCTAACCTGAGTAACTATCTCTTTGATTTGATTTGATATTCCTGCAATTACTCGACCAAAAATGAAGTTTTGTAATTGGTTCTTTTTCTTTCTAACCGGCCTATAAAGCCTGCCAACAATGGTCGTTTTCTTAGGGTTAAGTAGATCCCGGTGCACTTGCTCAGCAGTACGCTTGGCTGTTTTGGCAGTTGCACTCGTACCTTTCCCAATTGCCTTAGCAGCAATTGTTCCAACTGCATTTACCGCCTTTTTGGCCATGTTCATCGGGCTAGCGGCATAGTAATACTGATTGAAGTACTTAACTAGCAACTGTCCTTCGCCTTCTGTCAACATGTTGCGCGTCAATCGTAGTGAAACTCGAGGATGTCTGGAGTTAGAAATTTTTTGTGCCTGCAGGGCGATCGCTTTACGGTTCAGCTTGCTCATTTTTCTGCTTTCAGCAAAGCCCGCAAACGAAAATCTATTTGACTGTTCAGCGTCCTCTGCGAAAACAGACTCCTCTAGATTAACTTGTTTTAGGAGTAGTTCTCGCTCAGCAGGTAACAACATATCAAACGTCACCGAGGCTTGTCGTTGTTCATTCTCTAAAAGTTGATTAGGGTTATATGGCTTTTTCTTCGGACTTGGGATTGGGTTTTTGGTGTTTAGTGCAGCATCCATCAGTTTAGTAACCCCTCAATTATTTTATAAGTTAGTGGCGAGTATCCTAAACTATAGCAGTCTACCAGCACATCTTTGTAGCCCACAATTGCTTCGTAAAGATAAATATCAGCACTGAAAAATGTTTTCAAGTTCTTCATTTCAAACGCATTATTTTCTCTTATATCAACTCTGTAGACTCTTGCTGCCTCGAGATCAAATAGATCTGAAGGCTGGGTCAATCCTGACTGAAGCTCTTTCATTAAGTCTGCGAGTAATTGCTGCTCAGCTTCAATTAGCTCCTTTACAGTAGCATCAGCAGCGAGTTCAGATATTTTACTTACAAGACTTTTGATGAAGACAGACTGATACTTCTGAAGAGTGCTATCCTTGATTCGGTCCCAAGAAGACTGTGCAGTGTATATTTGTTCATATATGGATCTATATGCATAGTTATACATTTCTTCTAATACCTGATTTACTAGGATTCTAACGGAACTATCTTGGTACCCTGTCAGCATTTCTTGAAGATATTCATCAGATACGATAGTTTGAGAGGCAATTGAAAGCTCCATTGCCAAAAAATAATCCTGAACTTCCAGTTGCTTAAATTTGAGCATATCAGGATAACCTTCGGTTTTCTTACCGGCACCGTCTATGTCGATAAAAGTGAGTTCATCTCCCATCTTTAGTTCATTTGTGTCTTGTAGAAAAAAGCTTTGCGCCTTTGGCTCAGGTATGCGGTAGTACGAATACAAGTCATTCAATGGACCGTATATCTCCAGCAAGAAGCTCTCTAACATCGCGCGGAGTTGTAGGTAAGTGCGAACTAGTTTTTTAAGGCTATAACCTCTCCAAATATCTTCATCTGCTGCTGACAATAAGTTGAGCTCGCTAATGCTAAAACCGCAGACATTAGCTAGCTTTTGTGTTTCACTGAATAATATTACACAGCTTTGGACCAGGAGTTGATACTGGGTGCTATTTATTCTGGAGGAAATAATATCTACCGCGGAGTTGATTTTTCGCTCAGTCATGAATAAGGTGGGTGAAATCAGTATTGGAGGGATACTTTCCTGATTATCAGCTAAATTTGTGTTTAGGCTAGATACAATTTGCTTATGTATAACCGATGCTCTGGCGATCTGGAGGCTAATCTCATCCTTCATAATTAGCGCTGTTTAGGTTGGATACCCAAAGAGCCTGTTGTAAAGTTGTTCATAAAGCTGCCAATACCCACCAAGAATTTACCGGCCTCTTGACTAGTCTTCTTGATGTTGTCACCTGCTGCACTTGCACCGCCACCTGCAGATCCGAATATGCCCTGAATTGCATCTGGAATAAGTGGTGTCGAGATAAACAAGGCGTAGGCAATCAAGGGCCTTACCAGAGAGGTGAGGTTGGCCCCATCACCAACAATTGTCGATCTACTAGCATTATATCCAAGCATGGGCGGCAAGAACGACACATCTCCAATGCTAGAGGGGGTACGAGCTATGATTATTACTACTAGAAAAACTGCGTAAATAGCGACGAACGTCAGAGCTGCAGCTAGCAGGCGTTTAAAGTAGTTCAGAATTTGTGTTCCAGTCTGACCCGGGATTGCTGCAATTAAAAAGAAAAATGGAGCAAGCACATGGTAAATCATTAGTATGATGTACTCGCGCAGTAATGCAAAAAACAGTTTCAGTCCCGCTGTAAAAGCGGCAAAAACAAACACCAAACTTAGGATAGAGCCGAGACCATCCCCGAAGTTCCCCAGCGCAACACCTGCAAGGTCTCCCAAGAACACAGCATCTGGAATCAGTGTTTTTACCCCAGTAAGAGAAATGTTTACATCGGCAATTTTAAATATTTCCCACAGTGAAAGATATCTATCGTCAATTTGTAGCTCGGTTTCAGCATTTATAGGTCTGCCTTGGATAGGTACAGGTAGTAAACCATATTCAACTGAATAGAAGTTGAAGTCTTTGTTTAATAGGTAAGCACCAGGCGCGCTGCCCCCTTCATCGGCAGGGACATTGCCGATAAGTGTACCGTAGGCTACACTACTGCCCACTGGAATAATATCGATAAACACAGCTGACAGAGGATAGCTGAAGTACACCATCACCAGGGAGATAATAATGCTAGGGATAGCGTTGAATAGGTTTACTGCGTTTTGGCCGTTCAGTTGTGATCTAAATACAATTAAAAAGGCAATGGCGATCACTATTAGAATGTAAAAGATGTAGACCGCATTGCTACTGGTACGCCATAGATCCCTAACTGGGGATAATAAGTTGTAGCCTTGCCCTGGATTGTAGGTTGGCGATTCAGAGGCGGCCAAAGTAGTAGAGTCAAACTTCTCACGAACATCGCTTGCCCAGACTTCAACTGATGCAGTAGGTGAATGGTACATAACGTCAACTAAGCTGAGCACCATGTCAAAAGCGCCCTTTTGCCTGTTCACAGGTCTTGCCACAAGACTGCCATCCTCAATATTTTGGTAGTAAGCAGTAGCACCGTTGCCACTACCGTCTATTGAAGTATTGGTAAGTAATGAAGTCAGACCTTGGGTGATGGCATCTAATTGCCCCGAGGTGAAAGCATGGCCAGGAGATGTGGTTGAAGTATTACCGCTAGTGGTGGTACCGGCTACATCTCCTGATGCAGATTCGCTTGTGGGTTGTACTTGTGCTAGGGGTAAACTTGCTGTCTGATTTTGAACATTATTGGTTGGCGTATTGGCGGTGGTGGACTTGTTTGTACTACCTGTGGCTGCGTAGCTAACGAAGACTAATAAACATAGTACCGCAAAAGCAGCCACCAAATACTTATATCTGTCATTGACAGCTTTTACAACGGTTTGAAGTTTAGTCATCCTACTAAAAGTTAGTTTATTTTGCAGAATTAGGCAAGCTGTTTCTAAGGGCCAATAGGTTATCGTATTTAAAAACCTCTTCTAAAAACTCTGTGACGCCATCTTTGCCAGCCACCTGCGCATAACTAGTGATTAACTCAGCTACAAAACTGCTCATTTTCTTGAAAACAAATGTCCTCGCCTGACCGTTCTCTTCCAACTCAGTGCGCATAATATTCATCAGCTTCACTTCGGATTCTTTGCGGGTCTGCGCGGTTTCATTTAGACCAGCTGTGATCCGGGTCATTACTTTCTTATGTAGAGGTGATTTATTGAAGTCATACCACATGAAAAATGCCTTAACCATCATCTCAGCCTGCATTTCACGCATTAGCTCGATGAAACCTTCTCTATCAGCTTCATTTAGCTGGAAGTGCTTAGCGATAATTTCTAGGGCTGTGTCTGTAAGTACCATAATTCGTTTAGTTATTTAGTAATTGTTGTAGTTGGCTTTGCTCACCGTTGTATAGAACAGGCTCGATCACGTCGTCCCAGATGACAATCTTACCTGGCGCCCAGCCATCAGGTAATCCTTTAGACTGTAGCATTTCTAAATTCAACTCCATATCCAAAAGCATTTGATCGAGTGTCTTCTTGCTTCTCCAATCCAGATTCTTACCTTCTTCAAACATTTGTTGGATTCTAGAGGCTTGATCGGCGTACTTCATCTCCAAATCGCGGGCTAGGTTTCTGCGGTTGGCTGCTATAGCTTTATTTTTCTCAATAACAGGTACCATGTATTTCATCCAGCCTAGACTGCCGAGTAAACTGTAAACTAACAGAGGACTTGACACCGTTACGCTGGCAGCCAAAGTGCCAAATAGTGCTACGTAGCCAAGTTTCCTACCCCAGCGCTCTACACTCTCTAACCAAGTCTTCTGACCACGGTATTTTTGGAATTCGTGTAAGAACATCTGCGACTTTTCCATAGTTTTGACTGCGTAATCCTTGAGCTCTTGCCTGTATTTGAGGCCGTCATCGATACCCATCTGCAGCTCATCTTGCAATCGCTTGCGATCAGCAGCATCAAACCTCTCCATAAATCTAGTTACAGTGCGCTTATCGTAGTCATCATTGAGCATTAGATCTCCGAATATCTCGTCGAAGGCCCGCGAAGCACCGCCGATTGTATGTGTGACAGTTGTCACTTGGTTGGTGTAGGTTCCCCTTGCGTCTGCGACTAAGAATTGATTACTACCTATTGTGTAACCAGCTAATCTTCTGGAACCCAAGAATTTACTCGTAATATATGACGTGAATGTGTGTTCAGTTCTGTCGCTAGTGGCAGGGGGGACAGCGGGAACCGTTCTGTAGTAGTCTGCATAAACTCTTTCCATCGCTCTAGTTACTGCCTGTTCCAGAGCCTCGTCAACTAAAGGAGGTGGACCTGCGGCTAAGATTCTTCTTATATCAGTTCTTTGCTCACTTACCCAGGTACCATACGTATTTCTCAGTGACTCTCTGAAGCGAAGCATATTCTCACTAGATTGGGTACCGTCGCCAAACTGCATTTTTTTAAGATCGAGAAGACTGTAGTCGCCTTCAAGCAGTATCTTTTCAAAATCAACGAGTTCAAGGTAAGTTTGGTAAACTTTTTCCAGTCTAGCGATGTCCTTTTTTTGAGCATCGTTCGGATTTGCAATTCGCTTTAACTTGAAGTAATCCCCGATTTCTACTTGAAGCTGATCTGGGCTTTTGCCCACAATATTTTCATCTGAAACCAGCTTCAAATAGGTAATTACCATGTTTCTCACCTTTGTGTTCTCTGGCAGGTTTTGTTCGTACTGAAGGCCTTGCTCAGGACTCGAATACTTCACCCAGGCCTGACGAGCGATACTGTCATCGATATAGTAGCGATCAATTCTAGTGAGCATTTCCATGGCTACTTCGTAGTCAACGGCGTAGCCCTCAGTTTTGCCGGTAGGATCAGGGATAAAGATCTGCTTATGGTCTACTTTATTACCAAATCTATCTCTGCCTTTTATGCCTCTGACAAATGGTGGGTCGTCAACTGTGAAGTTAGGATCCTCAAAGTGCTTGATCGAATTGACTAAGTCCTTGAGTGAATATAGTTGCTCCTCGGGAATTCCTGGTGTAAGCTCGAGTTGTTTTTTCCTCACTTCTAAGAATTTTGCATATGCTCCATTTACCGCTACGTTCATATCTAGCCTTTTTCGTTTTTCAGGGTTAGAGGCGCGTAATGTTTTGGCAAAACGCGGTTGAACATACCTTTCTAGTTCCCTGTCATAGAGCGCACCTTTTGGCGGCTTGTTAGGGTCCATCTTACTCCAATCTACTTTGTCAGTGCTGAAGAGATATGGCAGTCCATCGTGCGGACTGTAGTGGACGTAGTAGCGGCTGCCTTTGTAGGTGACTTCCTGTGATCGCCAATTGGCATAGAAATCTGCACCTTCGGTATTCATCTTACTAAAGAATCCTTCACCATACATTCTGGTAAATGCATCTTCTGACATTATTTCCTTCTTTGTCTTGTCCTTGCCGTCTTTGGATTCCATTACAATATTGCCATCGCTATCTACGTAAATGTTGTATTTAACGCCAGCAACCTTCATGCTGTATGGGTTACCACCGTAATCGGCGTAATCAAATCTGTTTCCAAACTTCTTGGCTTTAAGATCAAACACCTCGTTTTGGATCCTCATGAAATCAACGCTACTGATTTTGTCTAACTTTTCAGTGCTGATTTTGTCACTATATGAAGGTCTGTCGTTGGGCACGATGGATAGGTTCAAGGAAGGAATCCTCTCAAATAGACCAAGCGCTTCATTTTGGCCTACTTTACCTTGCATTGCCCCTTGCACCTGTTCATTGACGACTTTATGTCTGTCTTCGACATTCAGACCACCAATTTCCGGAGGATAAACATGGCCGGGGTATTTGAACTTTGCCACAGCACCCCCACGCTTTTCCTGCCACCTGAGCTCTGCCCACCGACCTAGAATTTGTCCAGCCTGTTTATCACGACTACTGTTGCGAAAACCACTAGCCCCTCCGAAAGTTGGAAACGCACTTAGGATGTCGCGAGAGTTAAATGGCACTACAAGTCTGATGGCGCTATTTGACAACTGCTTTGCAAGCGCTCCGACTACAGGAATATTCCCCAGTGGCCCTATAAAATTGAAGTTGTACCCTTCCTCATATGCGGACGGTTTGGGCTTTATACCCATCACAGCTGAGAGTGGGTGTTTGGCACTCATCTCTCCAAAGCCGGAATCTTCATAGTAAAGTCCAATTTTTTTGTTGAAACCCATGACGTCTGCTGGCGTTTCACCCGCTCCAAATTTCCTCTCTCCCTTTACTTTCGTCTCGTACCTGGGTAGTATTCCTTTCTTACGGGTTCTCTCAGCTTTGCCGTTGTAGTGCATCGCAAAGTCGTAGTTATTTGTCCAGGAAGACCTGTCAACACTATTGATTGGTGCACTACCGAATAGTTTCTTTTGGAATTCTTTCTGTTCTTCAGGGCTACCATCATTTTTCTGTAGACTGTCGCTTCCAGTATATTCTTTAAATAGGTTTTGGTTAAAAATCCTCTTAGCTTTGGTGTCGATTTCTGGGTCAAAATTCACAGGGACCCCGACATCCTGAGCAGCCTTGTCCATCATTACATTTAGATCTGAGAGGGTTTGGTTTCCGTTAAATTTAACTTCAGGGAAATTGCTGGCTAAGTTGAAAATAAGCTCCTCGGGATTACTGCCAAACTGCTTAATGCGAGCCTCCAATACATCTTTGACGACTCCAGCCTGAACTGAACCTTTGGTTTTGTAGTGCTTGACGATGTCGTGCGCCATGTTTATGGCCAGAAAAGCGGTGCGTGCTCTGGCGGTGTCATCTTCATCACCTGCCCTAAAACCCTCTGCAAATAGATCTAATTTATCTAAGTTTGGTTTGTAATTGCTCCCGCCAATGGTATCTTCATCCTTACCAGTGTTTCTAAGCTCTGCGATTAACTCATCCAGACCATGGCTTTTGAACCTGGCAGCTTCTTGAAGGGTTTCTGCTTCTGTTTCGCCACTAGTTGGAATTAACAGCGATTGCAACATATTTTCCATGATATGAGCGGCCTCCTCCTTGCGCACTAACACCTTTTTGGGATCATCGGTTTTTACCTCTCCAATTATAGCTAGCCCGCCCAGATAATCATCACCGGACTGCCCCACTCCACTGGCGATATTTTTCATATTTAGAGCTGCTCCATAGAATTCAGGTTTGTTGGGATCATCGCCGTTAATGCTCAGCCCCAATATATTTGGTATCAGATCGTTATCGACGACCAAGTAGTAACCCCCAGGGCCTTTTTCGATTCTTGGTGGTATCCCTGTCTGGCCAGGCGTAGTTTTGAACAGCTTTAGTACAGATTCGATTTTTTGAGTTTCAATATTAATATCAGCATTATCGATTAGACCGAGTTCTAGTTTTATTTTGTCTACCAGAACGTCTGGACTGTCAATATTTAGATCTGGGCTTTCTATCAACTTCTTTAAAGTAGCAAGTTGTACCGGCGTTAACTCATTTCCTGACTGTTCAATCTGGGTGCGGATATTGCTAATAAGTAAACTTCTGATGAAGAGTTCCTGTTGTGCAGCTGTACTTTCTGCAATGACATTAATAGAGGGCTCGATTTTCTCCTTGTAACGCATTAGCTGGTTGTACAAAAGCATGGCTTCTGGCTCAGCACTAAATACGGGCTTACCATTTGCATCTATTCCTGAGCGGGAAGAAGGCCTAAGCACTTCTTTATGAAAAATGCTGGCGATGTTTTCTCTAGTCTTGTCCTTGCCAGCCCATTTTTCTACCAGAGCTGCACTACGTCCGCCCCCCTCAAGGACTGAGTCGATCAGTTTATTTACTAATTCGAGGTCGCCTTTAAATTCGGGGTCTTTAATGATTCTTTCGATTAGATCATCCCTATAAGCTTTTTCAGTTAGATCCACTTCACCAATCCCGTACATGTTGAATATACGTCTAATCTCGCTGTACGGAAGGTCACTTTCTGAGTCTAATTCATCCGGGCTCTGGATTGTATTTTCTGTGCTGCCTTCGGCAAATCTGGCGGTCATTCTAGTAGAAATATCGTAAATTGCCTGGGAGACACGAGCGTTGGTGCTAGTGGTTGCGCCTAGTGTAGCCTCATAGGAATTCATTAGGTCGCGCCAAGTATTTAAGGTCTCAAAAGCTC
>CALFHW010000047.1 GCA_937876695.1 uncultured bacterium | reverse complement strand
GATCTCAATTACTAGGTGGATACAAATTTTGACAAATCCAAAAAAACTGATATATTCTTAGCATCTGAGAAGAGTAAGTCGAAAAATATTTTTTAGAGAGTTGAGGATGGTGGAAGCTCAACATTTATTTTCAATTGAAAAGAGCTCGGTGTATCGCTCGAAGAAAGAATATTGGGTTAACACAATACTCAAGTAGAGCAAACAGCTGATCACTGCAAACGATTACAGTGTGTCTTTGTACCGTTAAGAGCACTGAGGAAGGTTTCCTATCGCGAGATAAGAAACAAAGAAGGATGGTACCACGAAACATGGCTTTCGTTCCTTCACTAAATAATTTTAGTGAGTGGGCGAAAGTCATTTTTTTTATGAATAATTCTAATTACAAGAAGATTGCATCTTATGAAGTCGAACCTGGTGAGGTAGACAAAATTGTGCTGTTATATTCAGGTGGGCTAGATACTTCCATGATGCTTAAATGGCTTCAGGATAACTATCAAGCAGAGGTTATTGCGCTGACTGCAGATATCGGGCAGCAGCATGACGATTTAGAGAAGGTCAAACAGAAAGCCCTAGATTTAGGCGCTAGTAAGGCGGTGGTTTACGATGCCAAGGAAAAATTTGCAGAAGTGTTGAAGACTGGCATCAAAGCCAACGCCACTTATCAAGGCGGCTATCATTTATCTACCCCGATGGGACGTCTGGTCCTAGCTCAAATTGCCGTAGAAACTGCAGAGAAATTTGGCGCCCAAGCTATTGCGCATGGTTGTACGGGCAAAGGCAATGATCAGGTGCGTATCGAAGGATATGCTCTTAGTTTTAAGCACGATATCAAGATCATCGCGCCGGTGCGGGAGTGGAAAATGTCGCGCGATGAGCAGATCGACTACGCGCAGAAAAATGGAATTCCGGTGCCTGCTAGCCATGATTTCCCTTACAGTGTGGATGATAATATCTGGGGGATGACTTGGGAGGGCGGCGAAATCGAATTCCCGGATAAAATTAACCCTAAGGAAAAGTTTTTAACTACTTATACTCTGCCTAAAAATGCCCCGGACCAGTTTGAGCAGGTGAAGATCGGATTTGATAAAGGCGTTCCAGTTAGTTTGGATGGGGTGAAGCTGGGCTTTATCGAAATCGTAGGTAAGTTAAACCAGATCGGCGGTAAGCACGGAGTTGGCACAGTGCAGGTGGTGGAGGATCGTTTGGTGGGCGTTAAAAACGGCGGCGTTTACGAGCAGCCGGGGGCAGATATTTTAATCAAAGCCCACAAAGCACTTGAAAGCTATGCAAATACCAGGGAGCTCAATGAACTAAAAGATCAGCTGGATATCAAATGGGCCTATCTATGCTATGGCGCCAAGCTGCTCGACCCGGCTCTCAAAGCGCTTAATGCCTTCAACGACTACGTCAACCAAAAGGTGACTGGCACCGTCACTATGGAGCTATTCAAAGGTAGTACCTACATGGTGGCGATGGAGAGCGAGAACGGCCTAGCCAACGCCTCTTTCAACAATCACGAAGGTTACGACTTCAACGTGAATGCCTCGCCTGGGTTTACCGAGATATATACTTTACAAATGAAATTAGCACAATAAAAAATGAGCAAAATTTGGGACAAAACAAATACGAAACTTAATTCACTGGTCGAAGACTACACCGTGGGCAACGACCACATCGTCGATTTGGAATTCATGATTTTTGATATCCAGGGCAGTCTGGCACATGCCAAAGGCCTGAAGTCGATTGGGATTTTAACAGCTGAGGAGTTAACGCAAATCGAGGGGGCACTAGGAAAACTTGCCGAGCTAGCTAGTGCCAAGAAGGTCGAAATCCCTAAGGAAATGGAGGACTCGCATACTTTTATCGAGTCATTTCTAACTGAGCAAATAGGCGAAACTGGCAAGAAGATACACACTGGCCGCAGCCGGAATGACCAGGCTTTGACTATGATCCGGTTATGGCAGCTAGATAAGCTAGCGCAGCTAGAATCCTCGCTAAAGAGCTTGATTACATTGCTGCTGGAGAAAGCCAAAGCCTATGCAGACGTCCCCTTCCCGGGTTATTCTCATACCCAACAAGCCATGCTCACTTCTGTCGGCCACTATCTAGCCGCCTACGCCGAGTCACTACTAGATGACCTCCAAAGCCTGGAAAGCACTAAGGCGATTTTGAACAAGAACCCGCTAGGCAGCGCCGCGGGCTTCGGCAGCAACTTAGAGCTTAACCGAATGCTGACTACGGCTGAGCTGGGCTTCGACGCGCCTATAGTCAATTCTCTCTATGCCCAGAATACTCGGGGCAAGTTAGATAGCATCTATGCGGAATCTATGGCTCAGATAATGCTGACATTAAACAAAATCGCCAATGATTTTCTATTTTTCACTACTAGGGAGCTGAATTACTTCGATGTGCCGGCTGAGTTGACTACTGGTTCTAGCATCATGCCGCAGAAGCGAAACCTGGATCTATTGGAAATCCTGAAAGGAAAGTCTAGCCGGGTAATTTCTAAGCAACTAGAGCTGAAAAATATCTACAAGGATGGGATTTCGGGGTATAACCGAGAGATTCAGTTCACCAAAGAGATTCTGCTGGAAATAACTGACATCACTCAGAGCAGCTTGCAGGTGATAGCTTTATTTTTTGAGCAAATTAAGCCAAATGCTAAGAATATTGAGGATTCGATCAAAAAAGACATCTTTAGCGCCGATATAGCCACTCAAATGAGCCAAGATCAAGGAATTCCCTTCCGCGATGCCTACAAACTAGCCATGAAAAAAGCAGGGCAAGGTGAATTCGATCTCCAAGAGGAATTAAAAAAGAAAAAAAGCCTCGGTTCAGCTGGGAACCTAGGCCTCGAGCTACTTGAGGAGAGGTTGAGTGGGTTTATATAGTCCTTAAATTGGCAATTCCAGCATGCTAAACCATTCGAGGAATTTATTTACTAGCAATAAATTTATTTACCAACTTAGCGACTTCATCTTCAAAACCAACATAGGTATGACCCGCCCCCTTAACAATGTTTAATTCTAAGTCACTAATATTTGACTCCAAGATTTTCTTGGTACTATCTATAGTTGAGAACTTTGGAATATAAAAGAAATCGTCAGAATCGCCAACTATTATTTGAACAGGGATACTAATCTCATTTAGTAAAGTGCAATTATATTTATCACCTTTATAAAAATCCCATATGTTACTCAATTCTGAATCTTCATACCAAGATGCGTAGCTCTGATACGACATAGGGTAGTCATCATAGCCATCAGGTATCGTTTCTTGACCTTTGCCTTCCTTTGTTTTCTGGTCAGCCATCTTTGCGTACTGCTTCCACTTACCTTCTGTGAGTTTTTCTATATATCCATTTTTATCAAATGGGGCTAGTAGGATTAATTTCTTGATGTCATCTGCATATTCGCCTTCAAATAAATACCTAACTGATTTAATAGTTCCCAAAGAGTGCCCGGCCAATATGAACTGCTTATATCCCTGCTCCTTTAAGAAATCTATCCAGGCAGAAATATCTAAATGTGCTTCATTCAGCTTTTCATAAAATGAACCCATCCAAACTCCATCTCTTCTTCCATTTTTAATAAATTCAGTTCGAATTCCTGTACCTCTTGTCTGTATGGCAACATTTGCTAATTCATTCTCAGTTAAAGATTTTTGAATATCATGAAAAAACTTATGTGAATAAAAATCAGAGGTGAAACCATGTATAAGAATTACAACCGGCTTATTCTTATCTCCCGATTTATATAATCCATTTAGGATTAGTTCATCTTTAGTAGTTGTTTGTACTAGATTATTATTCATAGCTCTTAATATAGTCATTACTTAATAGTTACCAGTAGGGATTGGTTGATACATTTTATAATAGATTCAGGTTTTGTTCCATTCGATTCAAACTTACAAAGAATTGATTTCGTTGGAGTTTGTCTTCTGCCAGATCTTGTGTCCGAGATTTGGTGACCTCACGGGGAATCGAACCCCGATTGCCGGGATGAAAACCCGGTGTCCTAACCGTTAGACGATGAGGCCGCTTAGCGTTAGCAATTATAGCAAGAATTGAGATAGTAAAAAAGTGGAAAATGTCTGGCCAGGCATTGGTATGGTTGGAAGAGCTGCCGACGTCGACTTTGACCAGCTCTGGTCTATGTAAGACTAGCGGCTAGCATCGCTTGTCTGAGGATTTCGCGATCGACGGGAGCTAGAAATGACTTAAAGACTTTACCTTTGCTATTGAGCACTACCAGGGTGGATTGCTGGGCTACGCCCAGGTCGCTGGCCAGCTGCTTACTTTGCGGGCTCTCAGAGCTATCGCCGATATTGACCCTAAAAGCAGAGATATTCTCCCGGTAGCCGATTTCAGACATGAGGTCGATCAAAACTGGCTCCATTACATTGCAGGTAGCGCACCAGTCTGCGTAGAAGTTGAGTAGAGTTGCCTTGCTACTCTTTGTAGTGGTTTGGTATTTGTCCTGGGAAAATACATAGTAGTTATCCCCTATTGGCTCAGCGCTTGCAATTTGAGCAGGTGCAAATGCCCCGGATAGCAGAAAAACCGCTCCCAAAACAGCTGCCACCGCGCCGGCAAATATTTTATCTACTACTTTCATGAGTCTATATTACTATATCTTTCTTGAGAGTTTCAATCTGTGTCTTTTGACCTCGGTAGTCTACTGTAACTAGGAGGGTGTAGGTGCCCCGCTCTAGTGTGACTTCAATGCCGCTAGGATTGGCTGCGTTGAGGCCGATTTCACTTTCGGAGACTGACGGCAAGGTAGAACCAGCTGGGTTAAAATTCCAATAGGCATTCCAGATCGCGCCTGGCTCGGTGCCGTAGAATTGGCCGTCTAGTTTAGGTTGTAGGGTGAATTTATAGGTGGCTTGATTGCCATTGACAGAGATTTTCTCTTGCAAGACTTCCAACTGAATATCTAGATCTGCCCTGGCCTCAAAGTCTACACGTTCACGCTGTGAGACTAGATAAAGGCCGCCGATGAGACCTGCGCCCATGAATACTGAGATAATGGCTGCTACTAGTGGTTTGCCTAGAAATCCATATCTAGGAGTACTGTATCTTTGGATTCTACGTTGCTGCAATACAATAACCGTAGTCAAGGTGAGCATTAAAGCTGCCATTACCACTCCACCGATTATCAGCATTTGTTGATCCATAATCATATTTATAGCATATTCTGCAGGAGTTGGCGATCGGGTCCCAAAAGGTACTAAATTGGGACTAGTTATACAACAGGTTGCGGTGCGGGTTGTTGTACTACTGGTTGTACTGGTGGCTGGGACACTGGTTGAATGGGCGCTTCTGTTGGCAACTGCGTGCTAACTGCCTCCACTGGTTGTTGTGCTGGAAGTGGTTGGGCTGGTTGCTGCGCTGGAACAGTTGCCTTTACCATCTGCTCTGTTGCCAACACCTTCTCTGCAGCTTCTGCCTTTTGCTCTGCCTGCGCGCTCTGCATCTCTTTTGCTTCGGCCTTGAGCACGTCGTTGATATTGGTGGTGATGAGGTTGTGCTCGTTCTCGCTAGCAAGCACTTGGATGGCTACGTGCTCGGTGCCGGCGAAAAATATACCTTCGCCGATGCCGGCAGACATGATGTAACGTTTTTCGCCGTCGGTCAGGTAGAAGACTTCTTTGAGCTTCTCTACCGCCACTGGATTTTGCTTGAGCAACACCTGAATGGCTGAGTTACTCACAATCGCCTTACCATAATCGCTGCTCAAAAAGTCCTCCACGTCCTGCGTGATGGTGGTTAGCCCCAAGCCGTACTTACGCGCCCTCTTAGCTAGCGAGTACAAGAACTTAGCCGAGTCCGGATATTGCATCATCCACCAAGCCTCGTCGATGATCAGTAGGCGCTTCTTGCGTTCCTTGCGGATCTTAGTCCAGACATACTCCAGCATCACGTACATAGCAATTGGCCGCAGCTCCTCTGACAGATCTCGAATGCTAAATACCGTAAACTTATTGGCCAGATTAACAGTTGAATACTCGTTGAATACCCCGGCTGCACTTCCCTGCACGTATTTTTCTAGCTTGGTTGCGAGCTCACGAGCCTGGGTCTCCGCCATAGCCATCAATATCTTGTAAAGATCCTCCAGGAGTGGCGGCTTGCGGTTATGGGTACTAGGGTCAGGTGTGATGCCTTTCTCGGTATACGTAAGCACCAGCGCCCTATCCAACACCGCATCCTCCTCAGGCGACAAACTCCCGCCGCACATCAGCCGGATCAGGCCGTGTAGCGACAAAATCTTATACCTCAACTCGTCTTCTTCTTTATCAAATACGCCAGATAATTCGAAGGGGTTGAGCTTGGCGGCACCATCTTGCGAAAAAGAAATGTATTCGCCGCCAACAGCAGCCGTCAATTTCTCGTACTCCCTCTCAGGGTCGATGATAATCACCTCTACCCCGAACATCAAGCTGCGCACTGCCTCTAACTTGATCATATAGCTCTTACCAGCGCCAGAAGTAGCAAATACTACCATGTTGGCGTTTGGCATTTTGAAGCGATCGAATATCACTAAACTCTTGTTATGCTTATTGATTCCATACAATATTCCATCCGCCATGGTCAGCTCGCTGCTCACAAATGGAAATGTGGTAGCGATGGAAGTTGTGTCCATATTACGCGTATAGTGGATCTTATCCAGTCCCAGCGGAATTGTAGTCTTAAACCCCTGCTCCTGCTGCAAGGTAGCTGGCTTAATTATCACGCCAATTGAGGCTAGGGTCGATTCTAGATTGCGCGAGACTCTATCTAGCTCCTCGAGTTTATCGGCGCGTATAGTGAAGTACAGCCCGAAATGGAAGAATTTTTCCATACCACTAGCGATCTGGTTTTGAAAATCCATAGCATCTTGGAGACTAACCTTGATAGACGGGTCTGGCGGTCTACCCTCTTCTAGAGCGATATTGATAGTGGCCTCCATCTCGCCGATTTTCCGCTCCAAACGCTTCATAATCAGCCCGGAATCGACCGGATAGTAAAAAGTAGCGATATCTATCGGCTTTTCGAAGTTAATCACGGAAGAGAGCCAATTAGCGCCTACTTGCCTCGGGTATCCTGTTACAAAAAAAGTGCGGAAATACTTGGTACCCATGAGCATATGATTGAAGTCCACCTCAATTGCAGAAGGCGCAATCAAGTCCTGCGTGCTCACCAAGCCCTCATTGAACCTGGTTTGCTCCGCTTTTGCCGACTCACCCGCTTGCCCTGATTTAGCAGCAGCTAAGCCATCACTCACCGGTTCTGCTTTTTTATTTCCAAATAATCCCATAGTTATCCTTACAAATTAATCTATCCTAACTCATCTATCAATGCTTTGCGGGACGCTACAACATCATTTGTATAGCTATCGCTGAGCTCTACCCTTTTCACGCCCACCTTATCGGGGTCGTAGATTTCATAGAACAACTGCACAAGTTGGTCATTTTTGAGTTGAACTGCGCGAATTCCCATTTTTTGGAACTGCTTTATGAGCGAATCGCGCTTGGGATAGAGGTAATCCTGTGCTCTAGTAATGTTATCCCGAGCGTCAGTCGGCTTTTCTTTCTTACCTAATATCCCTCCAAACAAAGACTTTTTGCTGCTGGCCATAGTGAAATTGCTGGTTATCACTACAAAGAAACGCTTTTGCAAAATGTCAGTCTTGAAAGTCAGATTCTGGATAAATTTGATGTAAATCTCCATCTGCCTGCGAAATGTAGCCGAAGGAGTCTGTTCGCGTTGGGCAATCAATCTATCTATGTAATCATTCATGTCTTTTCTTTCGGTGCGAATCACAATTTGCATAGGGTAACTGACGCTATTGAGCAGAGAGGCAAATGCCACTATCCGCGCTTCCTGCTCATCTTCTGCCAGCAGCTCGAAGTTCAGAGAACTTGTCTCCATAACTAGCGCTAAGTTGCCGTTTTTGAGCAGTACCAGATCCTGTTCAACGTCTGCGATATCAAGGTGAGATTGTGTTGAGGGCAGTTTAGCGGCCATTAAGTCTGAGCTGTGTATTTATATATAGGATACTGCGTTCCAGTTAATTCTAGCTGGTGCGTTAAAA
>CALFHW010000046.1 GCA_937876695.1 uncultured bacterium | reverse complement strand
GTAAGTTTGCCAAAAAGTTAAATACTTCACGCTTTGAAATATTAAGTTTATATCGCATGAAAATCAGGAGAAATACCATTATTTGCTCAGGCACCAGCCAGTCCCAGGGAGTTGACAACCTCCTCGGGGCATTAAAGGGCCAAAATCCTATGGGTTCGGAGGCTACGCGGGGTCCCAGTCTCGCTGATATTAGCAGCTTAGCGATCTCACAGATTAGAGCAGATGACTATATAGGTTTGGAGGAAAGTCTAAATGTTTTTTATTTAGTGTTCAGTGAGTATTTGAAACTTTCAAATAGGCCTGGGATGAAGCTAGACATCGAGCAACAGAAAAAACGTCCCTGGTGGTATTGGGATAATTGGAATTCAATATACAGAGCTATGCATGAACTTTTCCGCATTGTTGCGACAATCTCTGATAACTCCCCTCAATCACTTGAGGTGTTTTTTGATTTCCTATATCGCTTGGTAGATCTATCTATAGAATATAAGAACTTGAACTTTTTCAGCACGGTTTGTGTTGCATCAACTGAGTTATATAGGGCTCGGCTAAGTGGAAGGAGCGCACTAAAGAAACAGCTTACAAAGTTTATAGGCAATGTCGGAGACCGAAGAATTATAGATATGATGGAACAGGTGACTGAGAACACAAGTAAAAATGAGTTTGACTTCCTATTGGAAATATCCAAATCTCTTCAAGAGTCTATATATCTTATGCTCAAACGGGCATTAGATTTTGAAGACCAGGAAAGTTTGGCAGAATATGTGCTTATTGGAGGGGAATTTTTTACAACACTCGATTATCACATTGTATCTACAGAAAATGCCTATTGGGATCTGCTAAGAAGCAACGAAGAGGAAGGGCTAGCAGACCAACAGCTAGTATGGCTTGGCATGCTAAAAACTTTAAGAGGTATTGAAGTTGAATACCTGAGTAGACTTCGAGTGTTCTTGTTTGGATTAGAGGCTAAAATTATTAACCGCTGCAGAATTGGAAAAATCTCTAAGGAGTCTGCTTCCAAAATGATTAGGTCGATATGGGATCATATAGGTGAATTAGTACACAAATCAAAGACAGTATTGACTATCGATAACTTTCCGAGAGTTCTTGAGGCGTGCTCAAAATTATCCGATAGTTCTAATGGAATAGACTTGGACGAAAGACCGCGGACAAAAGGCGCTCACACAATTAATGATATACCAATCATAGTTAATCTATACGTATTTCGGGCACTTAAGTTATTCTCTGAGGGCAAAAAAATAGTGCCACCCGACGAATTTATAAACCACATGCTAGAAGATATTAAAGCTAGTACTGAGGAGTTTAGGGCGCACCAAGGACTATGGTCAGAGATCTTAGACTTATCCGGAATTAATTTTGAAGAATTTATTTCAGCCCATGAGTCTTCTTCTAGTGAGTGGCAAACTAGGGAGGAAGATAAAACAATAGCTTCGTCTGTAGAGCAAAGTACGCTCCTTACTATTGAATCCAATATTAAAAAAGCAGCACTTAAAAGCACTATTTTTTCTAGTATCGGGTGGGCTTCAGCTGATGGGCTTAACAAAGCAATAAAACAAAGTATAGTACTTTCGACGAGTCTCTCTAAGCAAGGTGTTATAGATATCAATAACCGTAATGATTTTGGTAAGTATTTGGGGGAGGATATCGCGGTACAATTGGATGAACTGGTTATAAAATCATTGAACAGATCTTCCAAGAAGTTGCAGTATAAGGGATCTGCCACGCAAGTGTTAGAGAGTTTGATAGAAAAAAGTGGGGTGGAACGAAATGGTGTCATATTCATTCCTCATGATTGGAAGCTTACTCAAGAGCTGTCTTTATCACCATATTGGTTAGTTAGAGACGGAGTCATATTTTATAGAGATTTTCACCTAGTTCAATACAAGATTAATAGATTCAATAGGGCAATAGTATTATCAGTGGGAGTAATTAGACCTATACTTCGGTCTAATTTGTTCACGATTGATGTTGAGCAAGATCTCATGAAGCAGATGTACTATCCAGATGAGCACTACAAAGCGATGTATAAGAGCGATAGGGGGCTTAAAACTGAGTTCGGCTCTTTCAAGAAATTCCTGAGAACAAAAAGATTAATGCTTTTTCTTACGTTTAATCTTCAATTCCAACTACATCTCAAAGATGCACGGGTATTCTCTAGCTCATTGACTCTGGGCGAGTGATTGTCTGGTCTGAACTGGTGGCTCAGGTTCCAACCTTTCGCCATTGCTCCTAGATTTATAAACTTCAGCTACTCTAGCAAGCGCTAGGTATGTATGAAGAACGACGTCTTGGGCATATGCTAACTCGGGTCTTCCATCATGTGCAGCACCTTGAGTACTTTCGACTACGAGCTCTATGCGATCTTTAACCTCCTCGAATATTTTTTTGTCTAGCTTGAGTCGGGTACGACTTTCGGTTGGTTTAGTACTTATGTAGTTTTTCAACCGATCTATGTAATTTTGTTTAATTACTCCTTCAGCTCCCGGACATATCTTGTTAGATAGATCAATAAACAGAGTCCTACAACTCACAACTGCATTCTTCCAGTCTTCTTGGTTGGGGCTATTCAAATTTTCGGTAATGGAGTTTAATCTTAGCTCGATATCAGGTAGCATTAATAACAGCACTGGTCCGACCATATTTCTCTTGGATTCGAATATTCCTTCAGCCGTATTACCAAATTTCCATTGGTTATATACCCCCAAAACAATTTTATAGGTTTCAATCCGCAAGTATGATAGCCAATTTATAGTCTTCTTGAATTCATCTGCCAAATGTCCCCTCTCCCCCAAGTTACCCTTATTCATAATTGCCAAGCTCGGAATTTCATGAGGATTTGAACTTGATACAGAAACTGAAGGATCACTTGCCGCACCCATACGGACTTGAAATACAGATTTAGACGCCTCAGATTGTTCAGCGGAACCCGTGTTATCAATGATCCATTTATGGTAACTATTTAGGTTAGCTAATAACGTAAGCTGTGCAGATTTCAGCATTATTATATGCAGAGGTAAGTTATTACCAAAGTCCATAAGTATTTCTTTGGCTAGATTCGCAATTTCTGAATTTTTACTCATAGTCCCATTCTACACTGACTGTATGTTTCTTAACGAGTTATAAAATGAAAACATCCCAGCAAAGGTGTTCGAGTTCAGTCCTCGCGGGGGCAGACTTAGACGCTTACTTTACCTTACGTTCACCCAAGCGTTCCATATTCATGGTGGAGATTATTCGGTCGCATTCGGCAAATGATGATAGGTCAGTTACACTACAACCTGCGTTTGCACCAATTTTAGGGAAACCAATTCCATCAGTCCCACATGTCCAACGTTTGTGTAGAGGGTTATTGGGATCAGGTGATTGATCTTCTTTGTCGTAGTCCGAATAGTAACCTGCAGAATATTTACCTGAGGAAATTTCCGGAGATTTCTCCCTGAACATTGTACTAGTTGAATTTGGATTGGTTACAAACACCGCGTCTTGAGTACATTCGGCTGGACCAGCTTCAGGCGCATAGCCAACACTTAGAAGATACCCATCCCCAGTTACTTCATAGCCATAATCTGTTTTGGCAATAGTTGCATCTTTTTCTACATTTAATGTGAATCTAAAATCGAACTCTCTATCTTGCTGGTAAATCTCTAAGAAATAATCGCGCATGACAACAGTTTTATATGGATCTGAATCTTCAGTTGGAACTTCTGCGGGCATAGACACAGGTGCAGAGACTGGTGGTGTAGAGAATACTTGTGAATAGAGTAGCGATAGTACTAGTGCGATGGTGAGCACTACAGTAGTTATTATTGCAATGACCAAAAAAGCTATCCGTAGTTTTTTACCAGTATTCATAGTATGCAAATTAACACTTTTCAGGTGAATTTACCAGCGATTTGGGTTATGAAAGGTATTCACTTGATATCTACTACACTAGTATGCTAGTATGTAGTCATGAGCAAAGGCAATGTAACCAGACAACTTATAAATACACTGACAAATATCTCTTCCCCGACTGAAATGGAGGAGTTACTCAGGGCAATTCTCACCGATGGCGAGTTAGATGACATACCAAAGCGTTTGGAAATCATCAAGCAACTGCTAGCAAAAAAGCCGCAGGCGCAAATTGCCAAAGAACTCAAAGTGGGAATTGCCACAGTAACCAGAGGCTCTAAAGTACTGAATCACACTAGATTTAGCTTCTCTAACCTTTGGCCCAACTAGGCCAAAATTAACTATTCAAAACCAATTTCGTTCGCAAATAATCTATTAATACTACAGAAATGCCAGGAGAATATTCCTCCACACAATTAGAAGTTTCGAATTTAAATAACTTCACCTTACCTGCAGGCGATTATCCTTATAACGAAGATATATTGCGGCACATCGAGTCAGGAGTACTTACAAGCAGTAGTATTCGAGATCAGGTGAGCATAATTCGCAACAGGAAGCATATAACTGAGGCGGGCCAGCAGTTGGTTCAACCAGCGTCAGATTTTATTCATGCTCTTGTCAGAAGCCATAACGCTATCAGATTGCCTGATACCAAAGCCGAGCTACAACAACTAGGATCCCATTTGGTTGAGTCACGCTATCTTTGGCGCCAGCCTTAATGTCACTATCCCAGTTTGCCCCGATTACACTCAAACAGGACAAGTCAGACTAATTACAGGCGGAATCAGCAGGGAAATGACAGCCGGTCTTGAAAGCGCTAAAGCATTGGCCTACGCGTCACAGGCAGCAGGTATTCCTGCAAACATCCACATTCTAATCGCCGACACCGAAATGGATATCCCCGAAGTAGAGCAATCATGCAGCCAGGCTGGAATTGATTATTTGCAGATGTGCAACCTGAGCAGGGAAAACCTAGCAGGACAGATTAACATGCTAGAGGAAGAATTGGGCTCTATGATTAGGGTAGAGACATTTACTAGCGTGTTTGGGGATGGATTTAACCAGATGCAAAAGGAGTTAGAGCAGATGTACCGGGAGCAATTACAACTAGACCCCAAGCTCGATGCTTTTATAACCAAGCTGTCTCAGCAGCGCGCTGCAAAACACGCTCATATTCTGGGCAGAGGTGAGCAAGACAATGAATTAACTATTAGATATGCTTCCCAATACAACGCTCTGCGAGAACTATTACTAGCTGGTAATCAAAATGGGTCACAACTAGTGGTAAATTACCCTACGCCCAATAAGTTATTTCTCAATCCCCAGCAGAAGTTCGCAAAAGAATTAGCCGGAAGCAGTACCCAGGTTTTACCGGTTTTAGGTTCGCTATTTAAATAATTATTAAATTAACTAATCATGCTCAAGCTAAATTTCATCCGCCCCCAAAAGTACACCTATCTAGTTGAAGGTAAAGACCTTTACGACAGTTTTAATCTGGTTGCCAAGGGCCAAGTGGATCCATGGTTGGACACTACCGGGGTTAAGACAAACGGTTTACAGGAAACCGCCAGCGTTGGCACATTAACTGCTACAGAAAAACACAAAGTATACTCATCTCCGGCAAAGCGGGCAAGACAGACAGCAGAGCTCATTACCCTGGACTATGAGGTCCTGCCGGAATTAGCTGAGATAAAGTTCACCATGGAGGAGATAATGTCTAAGCAGCAATTTTTAAGTCTGTCTGAGGTGTCGAGAGTAAACGATCTTCGCAGGGCCTTTTTTGAGAGGTTAATCGCCAGCGAATTATCAGAGAGCTTTGCTGAAGTACTTGCGAGAGTCGACAGGTTAATTGAACTGATTAGACAGGACACGCCCTCAGCGGCCTACATTTGTAGTCACTCATTCTTCATGAAGGTAGCTGAAATCTACCTGCAGTACCCTGAGGTTAGACATAAGCCCAGCAGTCTATTTGATTACTACGACCCGGCTGAGTTGGCTTATAATTTTGCCGGTGGTTTTAGTATTTCGCTGGAGTAAACCAGTCAGCTGCGCAGCCAAATCTGCTAGAATCATTGAAATATGAATGAGAAAACCGAAAAAGCTCTCAAAGGGCTGACAACGGCGCAGGTCCAGAAACTGACAAAAGAGGGTAAGGCAAATCGCTTCCAAGATAATTCTCAGAAGTCGATTGCCGCGATTATCCTGACGCACGTGTTGGACCTGCCAAACCTGATTATCCTAGGCGCAGTAGTGCTATTGGTCCTCTATGGTGCAGCAGATGACTCAATTCTTATCTCGCTGGTTATTTTTACCAACTTTCTGGTGGCGGTTTTTCAGGAGGTACAGGCCAGGCGGGCGCTCAAGCGGATCACCTTAGTAGAAAAACTCCCGGTAACACTGCTTAGAGATGGGGTGGAAGCGGAGTTCGCACCCGAGGAAATAGTGGAGGGTGATGTGGTCAAATTAGCCGCTGGGAGCGCAGTGGTGGTGGACGGGGAGCTGTTGCAGGTCGAGAATTTGCTGATCGACGAATCTGCGCTGACTGGTGAGTCGGATTATAAACGCAAGGAATTAGGGGACGAGGCTCTTTCAGGCACATTTGTAATCTCGGGAACGGGTTATTTCACTGCTACTAAAGTTGGCAAAGAGAGCTATGCCAATAAAATAACAGCTCAAGCTCGCAAGTTTAAATTTGTGATCTCGCCGCTACAGAGAAATGTGAATGCGGTAGTGAAGTTATTGACGGGACTGGCGATTGCTGGTGTGTTGGTTTTACTATCGCTGAATGTGACGGTTTTGAAGCTGCCTGAGCAGGAACTCCTGACAAATATTGTTACAATCGTTTCATCAATGATCCCGCAAGGATTGATAATTACACTTACCCTGACAATGATTTTAGGGGTGATCAAAATGTATAACCAGAGGATTCTGGTGCAGAGAGCCAGTGCGGTAGAGACCCTGGCGGGAATAAAAGTGCTATGTATGGATAAGACTGGTACTATTACCCAGAATAAGCTGAAGATGAGCAACAGTGAGCTGCTAACTCCTTTGGGCATTCAACTGGCGTATGCAGCATTAAATGCTCAAAAAGATAAAAACAAAACAGGCAAGGTAATTGAGGGATTTTTGACTAGTCAGTTAGCGAAAGAGAACTTGGCAGTGGGCAAGCAGGGAGTAGGCCAGGAGGCAGCCGGTGAGGTAACAGCCGAGGTATTGTTTAATTCGCGCAATAAGTACAGTGGGAGTGTTGTTAGTCTTGCAGGTAAGAGCTATCAGGTAGTATTTGGTGGAGTGGATGTGCTGGCCACACTAGTAAGGCAAGATGAACTGGCTGAGCTGCAAGGGTATGACGCCCAGTACGCAGACTTTGGGCAGCGCAATTTATGCATGCTCTTCCGAGAAGTGCAGGGGAGCGAGCAGCAGCCAGCCCAGGATCAGCAATCAGATGGCGGCGCTGAAGACTGGATCGGCGCAGCGTTGGAGACGGCGGCGCAAAACTCTTGCAGCGGCAGCTTTAATGTGGGCGGATTTTTTAGTATCACCGATCAGTTGCGCAAAGGCGCCAAAAAAATTCTAGAATCCTTTCAAGCTCAGAACATCAAGCCTGTGATCATCTCTGGAGATGGACCCTCTACGCTAGCAGCAATCATCAAAAATTTGGGGGTCAAGGGGATGAATAAAATAGTCACCGGCAGCGAAATTGCAGCCATTGACCCTAGTCATGAGTCGGAGTTAGCGGAGTTAATCATCGGGGCGGACGTATTTGCTAGAGTGACGGCCGAGCAGAAGCTCACAATCGTGCGCGCCTATCAGAAGCATATCGGTAGAGCTGCCATGGTGGGTGACGGAGTGAACGACGCTCTGGCCCTGAAAGAGGCAGACCTAGGAGTTTCTCTTGGTAGCGGCGTCAATATCGCTAAGAACGTCGCCGACGTAGTGCTTCTAGATGACGATCTGATCAAGCTTTCCGGGGTTATCACAGAGGGTAGGGGAATCATTTACGATATGTTACGCAGTAGCCAAATTCTATTAATCAAAAACGTCTACGCCTTAGTGATGATACTGTTCTCGCTGGCTCTCTTTCTGCCGTTTCCGTTCAACTTCAGAGGGCTATTTATGCTCTCATTGGTCAACAACAACATTCCGATTCTATTTATTCTACTCTCCAGAGGCAATCATGGCGGCAAACGCTACAATTACATGCATGAATTGGTGACCTTTGCCTTGGCAGGCGGGCTAGTCAGCGGCGTAATGGGCCTTGGTGCTCTCATCCTGTTAACTCCAGTCATGGAAGTACCCGAGCTCCAATCCTTCATCCTCAGCTTCTTTGTGGCGGTGGGAATTATCAACTCCATGATAGTGTTTAACAGAAGCTATAACCCTCTAAAAGTGCTATTTGGTAGTTGGTATTTCCTAGCGGCAATTTTCAATATGTTTGTTTATCTAGTGTTGCTAGTGCTCCCATTTGCTATCGACATTTTCCAGATCAAGATGCCTACTTTAGATAGTTGGCTGCTAATTGGTCTAATGAGTATTGGCTACTTGCTGGCCTTCGCTGTGCTCGGCCCACTTGTAAGAGGTTTTGCACCTCTGCGCAAGTACTTGTTGAGTTTGGGGGAGTAGGGCACTTGCAATTTGCCTAAATCTGCGCAATTATTAGAATAGATAGAACTATATCTTTACTTTAGTAAGGCGCATAAATGTTACCAAAACCAACCACTGACAAGCGAGTTAGCTTAATAGTAGGGATAATTTTTGCAGTTTGTGTAGCTTTAGTTGGGGTCACTATGGCGACCTTACTTATCTCTGATAACAACATCTCAGTCAGGGACATGGCGATTACAAATGTCACCGACACAGCTTTCAGCGTCACTTGGGTATCAGACGAGCCTTATGTGGGTGGGATTGTCTTTCAAGATAACGACAACTGGCCGGTTTTGTTCGCCCAGTCCGGCAAAAGCGTGGTTTTTGACGACCGAGATGTGGAGCTCGACAGCCAGGGCGTCTACCGACAGGTAGATACCGGTGCCAAGGCCCGCTACACCCACCACATCACCTTGCGTGGCCTCAAACCTGAGACTCAGTACTTCTTCCGTGTCACCGGCCGCATGAACGGCAAAGTAGGCGACATTAAATCCGCCACCACCCAGAAACTGCGCGAGGATCTGAAGACCCCGGATCCATTCTACGGCAAAGTAGAGGGCGAGAACCTTCCACAGGACGACGGGTTTGTGATACTTAACGAGAAGGCAGTGGGGCAGGAAGAATTTACTTATGTCAGCGCGCCACTTTCGCCAACAAATACCTACTCATTTGATGTGACAGTTTTTAATAAGCAATCATTAAAAGCAAAGGATTATGTTGCCAACCTAGCTTTGGGAAAGTCTATCAGACTCAGTCATGGATTTACACAAGATAGCTATAAACCGGCAGAGAACATCGTGATACAAAAGGCGAGTGAGCCGATAGGCCAAGTTTTAGGTACTGTTCGAGCTCAAGGCGATACTTGTACTGTTGGATTCCTAAAAGTTAATGTCAGATCAAGCTCTAGTATTAACTCAAGTGTCTTAAAAACTCTTGACCCGGGTACTGTTGTTGGCTTGTCGATAGACAGTGTTAATTCAGATGGGTACGCATGGAGAAAATTAGCTAACCCCGATGCGGTTGGTATTCAGAATAATCCTAATGCATGGGTTGCGACGGGTTTGTTTCTTTGTCAATTACCTACCAATACCAATCAACCTTCTCCACCAAGTATTCCGGAACCACAACAGCTACAAGTCAGTCAATCCACAACAATTCAGAACTGTCAACCAGGAGAGTATTTAACTACCTCCAAGTTAAACTTTAGAAGTACTGCAGCAGTGTCCAGTAGTAACGTAATCTCATTACTGGAAGAAGGTGAGAAGTTAAATTTAATAACATGCTATGACGAGAGTTGGGCAAGAGTCGAGTATAACGGTGCGCCTGGATATGTTTCTATGACATACATTCAAAGAATTGAACCAAATCCGATTGCTGAATTTATTTCTCAGGTTACTACTCCTACTGAAACTAATGAGTACTTTCAACAGCTTATAAGTAACTCTACGCAGGTTCTTGAGAACGCAAACGAATTAATAAGATGTGCTGCAAATTATGGCGGTCGTACTGAGGACTACAGAGTTAGCGACCAAATGAGTATCGATGGGTATAGTTTAGTCGGTAATATCGAAGTAAATGGAAGACGAGTGAATTGCCATTGGTTGGGTATAATAGACATAGGTGTCGATCCGATTGTAGGTGTTTCACGATCAAACCTGGCTCCAATTAGTTATTTAGCAATACCTAATTTCAGCGAATTGCCATTAGCGGCTCGAGAATATTGTGTTGAAGCATATGGCGGATTAGTTGATGATTATGTGCAGCCTCAGTGTGTTGTGGATTTGAAGACTGTTAACTTGTTTAGGGAATTCTCACCAAGAACTGTACAGTTCATTAATGGGGAAAAAAGCTGTATTTCTCTTGGAACTACTAGTCAATCTGATGTCAGATATAATTTAGTATCATTCGGTTGGGTGTCAACAAGTGCAGGTTTTGTCAGCCCTTCAAGTAACCCAGCTAATGAGGTAAATGCGAAATCTCTGAAGTATATCCCTTGCATGAAGTATGAATTGGCACCAAGTCAACCACAAAGCTCTACAATTCTGCCAAAATTATCAGCCTCTTCCCCAGCTGACCCTAAAGCCCTGCGCGGCAAGGTGTTGGGAGCAGGAACAGATCAGAGATTGGAGCTTACTGAGTCGGGTAGGTACGCCTTCTTTACCAATGGTGAGAGGATTGCTGAGCAGGATATTGTAGTTAGGGATGGACAAGTGGAGGTGAGGCTATTTAACGATGACAATGGTAACGGCATCAAAGACGAGGCTGAAACCTACTTTTCTGACTACACCCAGATTACCTTTGCTAAAGAGGCTACTGCTGAGGAGTTCTCTCTAACTTCAGGTTGGAATTTGATCCACCTACCGCTAATTGATACTAGAACTGACGGTAATGTAGGCAAGGCTTCAGATCTAATCGACTACTGGAACGGCCAGGGAGCTGACATCAAGCATGTAGCCAGATTCAGAGGCGGTAACTTCCAGATCTTCAGCAAGAGAGAGTCAGGCACCGAGTTTGCCCAGGATTTCGACCTAATTCCAGGCGAAGGACTGTTTGTGCTAAATCTAGGGACAAATGTAAACGTCACTTTCTCAGGCAACCGCTTTGAGAGTAGTGTGCCAGTTAAGTTAAACCAAGGTTGGAATCTAGTAGGCATAATGGCGCCCGGCAAGAGCTACAATTCCGAGCAGTCGCTAGCTTCAATGAAGGCCCAAGGCTTTAGCGCAGATACCATCTCACAGTTTGAAGGCGGAACCTACCAGTCGGTGATTTCCAAAGACGACACTATCTTCGGCAACAACTTCAACATCACCGATAAGCGAGGCTATTTCGTCAGGGTAGAGACCGGCGGAGGCAGCAACTACGATCCTGGTAAGTAGAAGTTAAAAATATCGACTTGCTTGCGATTTAGTCTGCTCAAATAGGGTACAAAGATTGGGTATGATATAATCGCGATACATGAATTTGTTCAGGTTGTTATCGCCACGTGGATCTATGGGATCTGAATCCTTAACTCCCGAACGGCCTGACTTGTACCCAGAAAGCATAAGATACATTATGAAATATGGATTGGTCGTTGGTGAGGGAGTCGGGAATGACTATTACAGTATTTCTTGGTCAGATTTGCAATCCTTTGCCGACAATGACTTTCACAATGAGATCATTTACTTTTCTTTCAAAAGAGCAACAGACCTTTTCAATCGAGGAGTTATTGACCAAAGTAGGTTAGAAATGCAGGTTCATGGCTTGTATGAAACTCTTCAGAACTCTCTAGAACTAAGTAGGCAGCAGCAGCCCAATCAGGCTTTTACCAGGTGGGCTGATGATCAAATATCCTTGCCAGTAGGCTCTAGTCCAGAGGAGGAGTATTGTAAGGTACAAAAGCTAAAGATCGTCTCATACATTGGGCCAAAGGCATATTTCCGGAGACTGAATGAACTACCAGCAGAGTTTCATACTCATAATGGAAATTCTGATCTCCATCCAGTTTTGGTAGCAAATTCAATGTATCTTGGAGTATCAGCCTGGGTTAGAAACTTAGCAGCTACTGGACAGTCATTTTCAATGTTGGATCCAAAAACAAGTCTATGTTACTGTGTATCGGCCTCTGACGGAAGACTTCAGGTTGATTGGGGACGGATAGCAGGTGGCGATTCTAGCCTTTACCCAGTGATAATTGACGATATTTACAGAACGGGTAAATCTGTTGAGAAAACAGAGGAAATTTTATCAGAACATGGTTTTAGTGTTGGAGTTACTAGATACCTAACAGGTTTTACTTTGCCTACTTAAGCCCAACAGAGTAGATATTCCTGGAGTTGCCGGGTTGTTCGCTGATCAGGGCAAATAGTTTCGAACCAGAACTGCTGATGTTGTAGGTTTCGCCGGTTACGCCTGCTTTGGAGTTGATGACTTGGACGGCATTGAAACCGTCGGCATCGGCGATGTAGAGAGCGCCGCTAGCGGACTTGATGATTTGATTGACGCCAGCTGCGCTGAAGCGCACCGCTTGAACTTGCTCGTCGTTAATAGTAATAGGGTTCAAACTCACCTCAAAAGTGCCTAAGGAAGGCATTTCTTTGATGTTGATAACCCCAACTTTGCCGTCAGTTTCTACCAAGACGTTGTTGCCGCTGCGGCTGACTTGTCTGACAGAAGTGATTCCAGTTAGCTTGCGCAGGAAACTTTTGGCGGTGTTGAGGTAATAGAACTCTTTGGCAGTGTTTTCGAAGATAACTACAGCAGCGTTTTGCGGATTTGACCAGATTTGTTTAATCTCCCCGCGGATTGTGAGGTTCTCTAGTTTGACCTCTTCGCGGCGCTTGGAACTGTAGCTGAAGAGCTTGGTAGTAGCGGATGCTAATCCAGCAGCAGTGTTACCGCCAGCAACGCTAACTGGGAAGAGAACTCTACCTTCAGAAGCGGAGTAGGGAAGTCCCTGGGTAGATTTATAGGAAATGAGAGTTAACTCGGTACTGGCTAGATCGAGCTCAGCTAGAACTGTATCAGTTTGGATGAGCAAGCTATCCGAACCGCGCAGCCAGTCAACAGCTTGAATTGGTAGACTAGTCTTGAGAATGCTGTCTAAGTCGTTATTTTGGCTAGGTTCGTTGTAGCTAGAACCGTTGAGAATGAAATATTCTTCTGCAACCTTGAGGATCAACTTTTGGCCGTCGCGAGAGGGCATTAAAGTATAATTCTTAGATTCGATTGCTTTAGAAATAGTAGGAGTTAGGTTACTGATTTTATTTGGCAATGAATTGTTTAGAAAATTGAGAACTCCACTGTCGTTGATACGCTGGCGCCAGATCCCGATATCTTCGCCTTTGCTGGCGGTGGAGACTGTGTAGAACATGTACTCCCCGTTATCGCTGAAGGCTACGCTTTGTACGTTGGACTTGGTGACTTGCTCGAGCTCGAATTCAGCTGGCAGCAGGCTGATATTGACGTCCTCAACAATGCCGGCCACGATGTTGAGCTCTCTTTCCCAAGGGGTGAATCCATCGCGTGTGAGGCGGAGATTGTAAGTACCTGGGGTGACGTTGGTGATGAGTTTGTCTTGAATTTGTA
>CALFHW010000045.1 GCA_937876695.1 uncultured bacterium | reverse complement strand
TACCAGTTTGTTGATATTTAAGCTAAGTTGCTGAGTAACAATGTCATATATAGTTCCTACAGTTATCGAAAAATCACACGAGGGCGAGAAAGCTTACGATATTTACTCAAGGCTGCTCAAGGATAGAATTATTTTCCTGGGAAGCGCCATAAATGATGCGGTTTCAGGAGCAGTTGTAGCCCAGCTTCTATTTCTAGAGAAAGAAGATCCCGAAAAGGATATCTACATGTACATCCAAAGTCCAGGTGGAGTGGTGTATTCAGGGTTAGCTATTATCGATACCATGAATTTGATCAAACCCGACGTCTCTACTATTGCAGTAGGATCCACGGCATCCATGGGCACCATGATCCTAGTCAACGGCGCCAAAGGTAAAAGAGCAGCTCTACCCAATGCCACCATCCATATGCACCAGCCGCTAGGCGGCGCTGAAGGGCAGGCAAGTGATATTGAGATTACTGCCAGAGAGATTCTGCGCCTCAAGGACCTGCTTACCGACATGATGGTGGAAAAGACCGGCCAGAAAAAAGCGAAAGTGGCTGTAGACATGGACCGCGACTACTATTTGACAGCGCAGGCCGCCAAAAAATACGGGATAATTGATAAAGTAATTGGCCAAAAGGCTGTATAATATATTATAGATTTATTAGGTGGGCAGTTAGCTCAGTTGGTAGAGCACACCCTTGACGTGGGTGGGGTCAGAGGTTCGAATCCTCTACTGCCCATTCTATGGTAATCTTAAACTATGGCATTAGATCCAGAAATTGAAAAACTTAGACATACTGCGGCGCACATCCTGGCTCAGGCTGTACAAAGACTCTATCCTTCCGCCAAGCTCGGCATAGGTCCGGTTACCGAGAAAGGCTACTACTACGACTTCGAGATATCAGACGCAGGCTTTGCCAAAGAGCAGACCGACCTCGAAGCTCAGAAAGACAACCTAGCACGGCTAGAAGCTGAAATGAAGCAGATTATTGAGGAGGAATTGCCACTTACCCAGGTCTTCTTAGGCAGAGATGAAGCTATGGACATGCTGCACAGCAGAGGCCAAATCTTCAAAACCGAGCTACTACAGAAAGTCGATACTCAAGAAGTCAGCTTCTACAAAACTGGAGAGGAGTTCATCGACCTATGTAGAGGACCGCATTTAGCCTCTACCGGGAAGGTAGGCGCTATCAAACTCATCGGGCTCATGAGAACTCACTGGCTCTCGGACGATACTAGACCTATTATGTACCGCATCTCGGGGTTAGCCTTTAAGTCCAAGAAAGACTTAGCAGTTTATGAGAAGACACAAGAGGAGCTTAAAGGCCGAGATCATCGCAAAATCGGGGACCTGCTCGAGATCTTCATAAACGAAGACCAGCAGGGTGTAAATGACAATGTAATCCTGAGCTATGGCCGCAAGGTAAAAAAGAACATTATCAGCTCGCTGGAAGGCTTACTGGAAGAAAATAGCTATGATATTTGCGAGATTAAGCCTTATTGGAATAAAAAGACTTTCAGTAAGAATGAATTAGCTGGATTTTATGACAGCGAGGATGTACTGGAGGTCAACGAAGAGGAAGTTTTGACCAACGACCAGACCATTCAGCTGATCGAACTGGCTAGAAGAGATATCGCAGCTTCGGGAGAAAGAGATGTAGAATCCATGGTCTCCAGAATCGCGCATATCAATTGGCGCTATGACAAAATGGAAGAAAGGCCTAAAGAGAACACTGGCCTATATAATTCAACTTCTACCCAACAACTCAAAGGAGTCAGCGTGGTAGCCAAAGACAAGTTCAAACAGGAGTTAAGAGATAGCGTACAGTTATTACTGAGCTTCTATAAGTCAATTCTAGACGAGACTTTGAGCGTGGTTTTGACCGCCAAAGACGAGGAGTTGAGCGCTATCGCCATAGAAGTACTGATGGAACTTCAGATCGACGTCATCAAGCAAAAAGGAGATAGCGAATTTAGCTTGAAACTAATCCACAGAGATATTTTTGAATACGCCTGGACGCTCGCAGAGATCAAGCACCGACAGGATATCTCAGGATTCATCACCCGCAAGGTATTTGGCGAACTTCTTCCCGAACTAAAAGACAGTTCTACCGAACAGCAAGGTCTGTGTGCGTTGCAAATTACGTTTGCAGAAAATATTGAGCAATTCTTGGCAATTATATTGGAAAGAACCGATGGGTACCTACCCCTGGAATTTGCCGCTTATCAAGTTATGATCGTCCCTGAGCAAGAAGAATACGAAAATTATGCCCGTTCCCTTGCACAAGAACTCAAGCGATCGAGGCTGAGAGTTGGCATTGACACCACCGCTAGAGCCTTCGACACCAAAGTCAAAGAAGCTTATAGGCTTCGGTATCCGTATATTCTCACAGTCGGCGAGCAGGAAGAGCGCAATGCGGTGATGTCAGTCAAACCGGCGACTGGTGAAGAACTAGGGCTCATGAGCACTAAAGAATTTTTGCAGAAACTGGACATAATCAGCTAAAATCATAAGTATTAGTAATAATTTAAGTAAAATAAAAATATAAACAACACTACATACAAGTTCGGAAAATCAAATAGATATCAGAGAACCAGTCCAATGGATATGTTAGGTTACAAGATAAATGAATCTATTCAATCAAGCGAGCTATTAGTAATCGACGAAAAGGGAGAAAAGCTAGGCGTAATCTCAAGAGCTGAGGCTCTTACTCGTGCCAGAGACGCAGGCCTAGACTTAGTAGAGGTGGCAGGGGAGTCAAAGCCTCCAGTTGCTAAGATTATCTCCTGGTCCAAACTGAGATATGAACAAGAGAAGAAGAAGAAGTCGAATAAATCAAAAGCTATTGAACAAAAAGAGATTTGGTTTAATGCTCTAATTGGTGATGGTGACATTGAGCACAAGCTCAAGAAGGTGAAAGAATTCATCGATAAAAAGCACCCTGTAAAAATGACCATCAAAAGACGAAGTCGTAGGATTCATAACTCTATCATGGTAGAATTGATGAAGAAGCTAATGGGATTAATTACCGAGTTTGCTACTCCTTTGTCCGAACCTAAATACAGTGGAGCCAACCTTTCAGTGATTTTGGGGCCACTAAAGACAAAAACTGTTTCTAAATAATAATAATTAATGATATAATACCTACGTGGGAAAAGCTAAAAACAAAACACACAAAGCAACCGTAAAAAGGTTCAAAATAAGTGCTAGCGGCAAGCTGAGACATAGCAAACAGATGGATAATGCTCACTTAAAGGTCAACAAGAGCAAAAGACAATTAAACAGACAAGAGGGTATCGGTACCTTGGCCTCCAAAAACGAAGTGAGTAAGTTAATGCGGATGATGCTTAAATAATAACTAAAACCATAAAATGCGAGTAAAAAGAGGATTTGCGAAAAAAAGAAGACATAAAAAAGTTCTAGACGCTACAAAAGGCTACAGACTATCATATAGCAAACTCTACCGCAGAGCCAAAGAAGCTCTTTTACACGCTGGTCAGTACAACTTCGAACACAGACGCAAGAGACCAGGTCAGTTTAGAAGGATTTGGATCAAACAGCTAACTGCTATGTGCAAACAGCAGGGTACTAAGTACTCCGTGTTCATAAATGCCCTTAAGAAAGCAGAAGTCAAAATCGACCGCAAGGTGCTCGCTTATCTAGCTGTAAATCATGGGTTTGCACTTGAGAAGTTGATGGCAGACGTCAAGGCATAGTTTTTTTTCACCTATTAAACACCCGAGCTTTTTAGCCTGCAAAATTGCTGTGCTCATGGTATTATCATATTATGCTCGATAAAATCAGCAAAATAACCGAACAATTCGAACAAGAGCTCAAAGAAGCAGGGCAGGATACACTTTCGGAATTAAAGAATAAATATCTAGGTAAGGATTCGGAGCTTTTATCAATCCTCAAAGGTATTAAGGATGTCGCTGACCCAGAGCAAAAGAAACAAATTGGGCAAGCAGCAAATACTTTCAGAGAGTCCGTTACTAAGAAAATCGAGGTTGAGTTAGAGAAAATAGCCAGCAAGCAGCTTAAAACACGTTTAGAATCTGAGGTGATTGATAGTACCAGGCCAGGTAGCAGAAGCTCACGCAGCACCACTAGGGCCGGCAAATTACACGTTATTACCCAGACAATCAGAGAAATTGAAGATATATTTTTAAGCCTAGGGTTTAAGGTAGAGTATTCCTATGATATTGATAATGCTTTCAATACTTTTGATGCGCTAAACATCCCTGCTAGCCATCCTGCTCGCGATAGTTGGGATACACTGTGGCTTAGCGATGGAAATCTGGCTATCCCCCAGACGTCGGCTATGCAAAATCGTATCATCTCTAAGGCTCAGGAGCTACCGTTGAAATCGATTGTGATCGGCAGAACTTTTAGAAATGAAGCCACCGACGCCAGACACGAACATACATTCATGCAGGTGGAGGGCGTTTATTTAGACCGCACCGCCAATATGTCCGAAATGCTGGGCGTTCTCCTAGAATTCTTTGAAAAGTATTTTGGCAAAAAACTCGCTCACAAGTTTTCCCCTGACTTTTTCCCATTTGTAGAACCAGGAGGACAGCTAGCCATTGAGTGCGTCATCTGCGCGAAAAAGGGCTGCAGACTCTGTAAGTACAGCGGTTTCCTAGAGATTCTGGGCTGCGGTATGATTCACCCGAAAGTACTCAAAGAGGCTGGCAAGGAAGAGAACTTCGCTAGCGGTTTTGCTTGGGGGTTTGGCCTTGAGAGAATTGTGCTTATCAAAGAGGCGATAGATGATATTCGTTACTTCCACTCAGGTGATCTCCGCTTTATCAACCAATTTTAGCTAACCAAATCAAACAGGAATGTTAATAAGTAAAAAATGGCTGCAAAAATACTTACCCGATATTCAGGGTATCAGTGATGAGGAGATCGCGCGAAAATTGACTATTGGAATCGCAGAGGTTGAGGAGATCAGACATTTAGGTGCAGGAGTGGAGAAAGTAGTAGTAGGTGAGGTTCTGGAAGTCACTAAACACCCACAGGCTGACAAGCTAAATGTCACTAAAGTGGATGTAGGTGCTCAAACAGGTCCTCTACAAATCGTCTGCGGCGCACCGAATGTAACCACCGGCATCAAGGTGGCTGTCTGCCTGCCCGGGGGCAAAGCAATTGACCCAACCAGCGGCCAGTCATTTGAAATCAAGATCGCTAAGCTGCGTGGAGTGGAATCTCAGGGCATGATAATGTCGGCTGCCGAACTAGGAATTAGTGATGAACATGATGGGATTTTGATACTAGCAGATGGCACTAAGGTTGGAGAAGAGTTCGATGACTTCGTCAAAGACACTATCTTTGAG
>CALFHW010000044.1 GCA_937876695.1 uncultured bacterium | reverse complement strand
AGGTTGGCTTAGAAGCAGCCATCCTTTAAAGAAAGCGTAACAGCTCACTGGTCTAGGGTTCCTGCGCCGAAGATGTACCGGGGCTCAAGCCATGCGCCGAAACTGCGAGCTCGAAAGAGCGGTAGCGGAGCGTTCTGTAAGTCTGCGAAGGCGGACCCGTGAGGGCCGCTGGAGATATCAGAAGTGCGAATGCTGACATGAGTAACGCGAAAAAGTGTGAGAGACACTTTCGCCGTAAGTCCAAGGGTTCCTGCGTAAAGCTAATCTGCGCAGGGTCAGCCGGTCCCTAAGGCGAGGCCGAAAGGCGTAGTCGATGGGAAACACGTAAATATTCGTGTGCCAGTGGGTAGTGACGGATCCTTCCCGTCGTTCGGTCTTATTGGATTGACCGGGCGGCTCCGGGGTCCCAGGAAATAGCTCCCACATCAGACCGTACCCTAAACCGACACAGGTGGACTGGTAGAGTATACCAAGGCGCTTGAGAGAACTACGTTGAAGGAACTCGGCAAATTACCTCCGTAACTTCGGAATAAGGAGGCCTTGTCTTTGGGCAACCAAGGGCGAGGGGCACAGACCAGGGGGTGGCGACTGTTTACCTAAAACACAGGGCTCTGCGAAATCGCAAGATGACGTATAGGGTCTGACGCCTGCCCGGTGCCGGAAGGTTAAGAGGAGAGGTGCAAGCTTTGAATCGAAGCCCCGGTAAACGGCGGCCGTAACTATAACGGTCCTAAGGTAGCGAAATTCCTTGTCGGGTAAGTTCCGACCTGCACGAATGGCGTAACGACTTCCCCGCTGTCTCCAACGTAGACTCAGTGAAATTGAATTCCCCGTGAAGATGCGGGGTTCCTGCGGTCAGACGGAAAGACCCCGTGCACCTTTACTATAGCTTTGCATTGGCATTCGTGTCGGCATGTGTAGGATAGGTGGTAGACTTTGAAGCGAAGGCGCCAGCTTTCGTGGAGTCATCCTTGAAATACCACCCTTATCTACATGGATGTCTAACCGCGCCCCCGGAATCAGGGGTCGGGACAATGCATGGTGGGTAGTTTGACTGGGGCGGTCGCCTCCCAAAGAGTAACGGAGGCGTGCGAAGGTAGGCTCAGAGCGGTCGGAAATCGCTCGTCGAGTGCAATGGCATAAGCCTGCCTGACTGTGAGACTGACAAGTCGAGCAGAGTCGAAAGACGGCCATAGTGATCCGGTGGTCCCGTGTGGATGGGCCATCGCTCAACGGATAAAAGGTACGCCGGGGATAACAGGCTGATACTGCCCAAGAGTCCATATCGACGGCAGTGTTTGGCACCTCGATGTCGACTCATCACATCCTGGGGCTGGAGAAGGTCCCAAGG
>CALFHW010000043.1 GCA_937876695.1 uncultured bacterium | reverse complement strand
GATTAGCTTCTGCCAGTCTGGTTTACCGTCTACTGACAACTCCTGCCACATAGCGTCAACCTCTGACATAAACTTCACTGACTCTACCGGATACTCTCCAGCAGACGATTCGCCCGAAAGCATAACTGCATTCGCACCCATAATAATCGCGGTCAAGACATCGTTAGACTCAGCTCTAGTAGGCACTGGGCTGCTAAACATACTCTCCAGCATCTGGGTAGCTGCAATCACATACTTGCCAGCTGTATTACATTTTTCTAGCAAATATCTCTGCAAAAGCCCAATATACTTAAGTCCAATATCAACCCCTAGACCGCCTCGAGCGATCATTACCCCATCCACAACTTCTAGGATTTCATCGATATTGGTAATCCCAGCGGCGTCCTCGATCTTGGCGATAAGCTTCAAGCCGCTACCACTAAGTCTGGTTTTGATAAACTCTGCATCTTTCTTGGTACCTATAAATGAGGCCGAAACATAATCCCAATCTCTATTAAAAATAAAGTCGATTAGCTCCTCATCTCTAGGTGTGAGCGGCAAGTCTGTAAGTCTGACTCCAGGGAAATTTAGCGCCTTACCAGGTTTGAGCTTGGTACCATAAATAACCTTGACCATAAATGACTTCTCTCTCAGTTCTGTCACTTCAAGTTTGACATCGCCGTCCCCAACTAAAATGGCCTGTCCCACTGTGATTTTTTGGTAGAGATTAGGGTAATTGGCAGGGAAAATAGGGAAGTCTTCACCAGAACCTATTTCTAGCTCTGCACCTTCGGTGAGCTCCACTGGAGCAGGGAATTTATTCATCCGCACTTCGGGGCCTTTAACATCCAACATGAGCTTTACCTCTGAACTGAATTTGCGCACTAGTCTCTCAACCTTCTCTAGTTCAGCAGTATCTGCAAAGGCAGCATTAACTCTAGCTACATTCATACCTTCTGCTATCATTTGCTCCATCACACTCTCATCCCAGCTAGAAGGACCTATTGTGCAAATAATATCTGTTTTCTTATTTGGGTAATTAGTATTCATAAATTTATTCTTAATTAAAATATTCTTCAATCCTAAGTAGCTCATTGTATTTGGCGGTACGCTCGCCTCTAGAAGGCGCGCCAGTTTTGATCTGACCACAACCTGTGCCCACTGCAATATGTGAAATTGTAGTATCTTCGGTCTCGCCGCTTCTATGTGAAAGAACGTTATTCCAGCCATTTTCTTGCCCCATTTTCATAGCTGCAAAAGTCTCAGTCAGGGTACCGATTTGGTTAACTTTAACTAGTAGAGCATTACAAGATTTCTCAGTGATA
>CALFHW010000041.1 GCA_937876695.1 uncultured bacterium | reverse complement strand
CTTTCAATAAAATCTCCCTATTTTGGTTGCTTACCTCTGGGAGCTTTTCGCCAAAGTAGTCGTCTTGATTGCCCAGGTCTAGATAGTTAAGCTTAGCGAGCCTATGAGGCTGATGGACATGGAGGTAGAGACAGATTTTAGCCATTACCTAAAATGCCTGTTGTACTCTTAATTGATCATAGACATTCATGATCTGCTCGGTTTGTTTATCCCAGCTGAGCTTTTCGAGGTCGTGTTTGCTGTTGTTGGTCAGCTCGTCTGCTAGCACGCCGTATTTCAAGACAGCTATCAATTTATTTGCCATTTCATCTACGTCCCAGAAGTCCACCTTCAATACATTTTGCAGCACCTCGCTTGCACCGGACTGCTTAGAGATTATCACCGGGGTGCCGTTGCGGATTGCCTCTAGTGGGGTAATCCCAAATGGCTCTGCCACTGAAGGCATGACAAATACATCCGCTTTACGGTATGCTCTGTCGACTTGATCGTGAGGCAGAAATCCAGTGAAGGAAACCTTGTGGGATATTCCTAGGTCGATGCTTTGTTCGATTAGCGTTTCGAGTAGCTCGCCAGCACCTACGAATAAAAACTTAGTCTTAGGCATAACTTTCAATACTTTTGGAGCGGCTTCTAACAGGTAATTGGCACCTTTCATTGCGGTTAGGCGGGCGAGAAATAGCACGACCTTGTCATCGTTGTAGATGGACTTAGCTAAGGGACCGTATTTAGATTCTAATTTGTCGAGAGCGTTGTAAACCACAGTGATTTTTTCAGGCGCTATGCCGTAATTGCTGACAATTCTGTCTTTGGTGGCTTGGGAGACTGCGATAATCATGTCTGCGTGATTCATACCTTCTAGCTCCTTCTCGAAGATGAAGGGATTTGGATTACCTAGTGTGCGTTCGATCTCGGTGGCATGGATATGCATGACCATGGGTTTACCTGAATCTTCCTTGGCGATAATTGCCGCTTGAGCAGTCATCCAGTCATGGTTGTGAATGACGTCATAATTTTCGTGCGAGGCGATCTCTGCTGCTTGGGAAGCGTAGGCTTCGACTTCTTGTTCTAACATGTTGCCGTAGATTGGCTTGGCAGCTGAGCTAGTTTGTTGGTCTGGCAAGAGATGCTGACTGATTCCTGCCTGAGCGTATATGTTACCTAGCGCGGGATTTGCAATATCGGGCGAGTAGGGGCTTGAGAGTGAGGTCTTAGTGTATTTGAAGTCTATCCCCGCGCCTTTCAGCGAAATTCCGCCTAGTCTGGGAGATAATCCCGCAGGCATTCGCGGCAATACATAAGTGACTTTATATCCATGATCTTCAACTAAGCTCTCAGTGATCGACCGGCAAACAACCCCTAACCCTCCTGCAATATACGGGGCAAATTCCCAGCCAAACATCATCACCTTATGCACTTTTGAGTTCCCCAATTCGGGCATATTAATATCTATACAATATAAGTAGACCACAATAGCAGTTATAGAGCAATAATTAATTTCCGCTTTACTTGCGGTCATATTTACCTTAAATTTAAGTATATGCAAACAAAACCTAATTCTATCCAAGTTCCTCTGGAATTCGCAGAGGCGCAGTACTTGAGAGGACTATCACAATCGAGTAAGCTATCAGCAGCTGGCCCACAGGCCAGTTTGGAGCAGGATGGAGCGCAATCACAGACTTTTTTCCCGCTGGTGGCGTTGACTTTGAGTCTACTATTCTTAGGCTTCAATGGTATTGTCTTTGTCAACAGACAAGCTGATAATAATGCCTCGGGCCAATCAGATGTGAATACGCAGAGTAGTGCTCAAGTTTTAGGAGAGACAACCTTTGCACCGGCCGCTCTGCGCAGTGAAACCACAAAACAAGAATATATGCTGCTGGGTCAGATGTATATCGCCAGCATAAATGATGACCTCACAGAGCTAAGCTCGGCGCTCTCAAACCTACGAGAAAATCCGTCTGAAACCTCTACTATAAGAGACCTCATAGCAGAGTTGGAAACCAAGATAGACAAACTGAATCAGACCAAAAAGTCTGTGCAAAGCATATTAACTAAGATTGAGAATAGCCCTGCCGAACTCATGATTACTCCTGAAGAAAAGATGTTGATTTTAGCTGGCAACGATAAATCATGAGCAAAATCTTACCACTTCTTGTGCTAGTTGGGATATCACTTACTCTGTCTATTGGTGTACTTGCGCAAGAAGCACCTGTAACCCTGGGCATTCGTGTATATGAAAACAATGAGGCAGTCAGCCAGTTAGACGTACGTCCCGGTGAGATTATTGAACTGAAAGTTTATGTGGAGAATGCTCAGGATATGGCAGCCATCTCGGGAACTTTGGTTTTGCCCGAGGCTGATTTTACAGTTATTGGTATTGAGCAGTTATTCGGCATTTGTAGTGCCTGGGATAGTAAACCAGTTCTGTCTGGCAGAACAATTGAGTTTGCCTGCGCCCAAGGTCAAATCGCGGCATCTTCAGGCGTCATTTTCGCGGTCAAAGCAGTCATCAACAGTAATTTTAAAGCGGCGGATGTCAGCTTTCAGGAAGAGCTCTATCTGAACAGTGCCAAGCTGTTTAAAGCTCCAAAGTCCTCCCAACTTAAATTGCAGAGTGCAAATGTGGTGCAAACCTCTGGAGGGGTGAGTTCAGATACTGGCACTGGCTCTGGCTCTGTAATGGTGTTATTGGTTAACTTCGTGCTGATTGTAGGTGTAATATTGTCACTAGTCATGGGATATAGGTATTACCGAGTAAATAGACAATATGCCGGTTGATATAAATCTCATTTTTGTTTTGGTGGTGGTGGCAGTGAGTGTGTCACTGGCAGTTATTTATATGCAGCAACAGCGGCTTCAAAAGGAGAGAAAGCTACACCGAGACAAGTTAATAAAGCTAGAGGCTGATTTCAATCAGTACGTCCAAGATCTGAAAGCGATTCATACTCAGGAGTTGGAACAGATTAAAAGTTTATATCCTGTCGCAACTAAGAATGATGGAATGGCAGGGGAAGATAAGCGGCAGGAGATTCAGGAGGTAAGTTCACAACAAGCTCAGGCAGTAACCCAGCTAGCAGACGCCAGCAAACAAGCCAAGCAGATTATCGCTGAAGCTAGGGCTGAAGCCAAGAAGATTATGCTCCAGCAAGAAGCAGAGACCCAGAAATCGATTGTTAAGGTAGTGATTCAGGTGGTTCGTAAAGTGGTAGGTAAGAGTTTAAACTACGAAGACCATAAAAAAATAATTATGGACGCTCTCAAAGAGTTATGATCACTAAGGAGAATATTGTCGCAATTGCGGATCAGTTTGTGAACAAAATTTCTACTCGCAAGCAGTTGGAGTTATTGAAAACTAGCCTCGAGGAGGTAAATGATTCTTTGGAAGATCAGCAGCTAGACCGAATAGCTATGAGTATCAGTTATACTGAGCAGCAAAAACTTAAGTTACTTGCAGATAAGATCGCTACACTCGTCGGTAGTGATTTTTATTTAGTGGCAGAACTATTTGAGCAAATACTGGCGTCAAAGCAGTTGGAACTATTTAATCCAGATAATTTTAATTTTCTGAGTGAGCAAATAATTAAAAAGGCAGCAGACCTTAAAAAAATTAAAATTTCGCTAGCAGTTGAGCTCGAAGAACAGGATTATCTAGAATTAAAAACAAAGCTCAGACGACGGTTTGAAGAAGATATAATCCTGGATACTGTTATCAAACCAAACATCATCGCTGGCTTTATATTGCAGTATGATTCTACG